>JALVPS010000030.1 GCA_027031685.1 Gammaproteobacteria bacterium
GGCTGCGTCGACGCCGAGGGGAGATGCTGTCATGCTCGTCATCGTGGAGGCCCGATCCGTGCCGCGCCGGCTGGTGCGGGCCACACTGGCCATCACCTTCCACGGCGGGCCGGCCTGCCCCGGCCGACGCTAGCCGCGGGGGATGTAAGCGTGCCCGGCGGGGAGGCGCTCACCATCGGTCAGGCCGCCGCGCGCACCGGGCTCAGCGTGGACACGCTGCGCTACTACGAGCGGCTGGGGCTGATCGGCCCCGTGGCGCGCACCCCGTCCGGGCGGCGCCGCTACGGGGCGCGTGACCTGTCGCGGCTGCGCTTCATCCGGCGCGCCCAGCAGATGGGCTTCAGCCTGGCCGAGATCGGCCAGCTGCTGCAGATGCGCGACGATCCACAGAATGCCCGGCCGCAGGTGCGCCGGCTGACGGCGGCCAAGCTGGCCGAGGTGGAGGCGCGGCTGACGGAGCTGACCACGCTGCGCGACGAGCTGCGGCTGCTGCTCAACCTGTGCCGGGGCAGCGCGGACGGCTGCCCCATCATCGACGGCATCGACGCCGAGGCGGAGTGAGCCGGCTCAGGTGCCGCAGAAGGTGACGTAGGGGCCGAAGTCGTCCGGGGCCGGGCGGGCGTAGTCGTCCAGGCCGGGCCGCTCGGTGTAGGGGTCCGCCAGCACGTCCAGCAGGCGGCGGAACGGGCCCAGATCGCCCTCCGCCTCGGCCGCCTGCAGGACCACCTCCACCAGGTGATTGCGCGGGATGTAGAGGGGATTGACGCGGTTCATGGCCGCCACCCGCGCCGCCGGCTCCTGCGGGTCGCGCAGCAGCCGCTCGCGCCAGCGCAGCAGCCAGGCGGTGATGTCGCGGGCGTTGTCGAACAGCGCCAGCAGGGGCAGCTCGTCGCCCTCGGCGGCGCGCGCCAGGTGACGGAAGAACAGCGTGAAGTCCACCCCCTGGCCCTCCAGCGCGGCGAGCAGCCCGTCCACCAGCGCCCCGTCCCCTGCCTCCGCGGAGGCCAGCCCCAGCTTGGCCCGCATGCGCACCAGCCAGGCCGCGCGGTAGCGCTCCGGCACCGCCTCGATCTCCGCCACGGCCAGGGCCAGGGCACAGTCCGGGTTGTCGGGGTCGATGAGCGGCAGCAGCGCCTCGGCCAGGCGCGCCAGGTTCCACTGCAGGATGGCCGGCTGGTTGCCGTAGGCGTAGCGGCCGTGGCGGTCGATGGAGCTGAACACGGTGGCCGGGGCGTAGTGGTCCATGAAGGCGCAGGGGCCGTAGTCGATGGTCTCGCCAGACAGGGTCATGTTGTCCGTGTTCATCACCCCGTGCACGAAGCCCACGGCCATCCACTGCGCCACCAGGGCCACCTGCCGGTCGATGACGCGCGCCAGGAAGGCCAGGTAGCAGTCGTCGCGGTCCACGAGGTCCGGGTCGTGGCGGGCGATGGCGTAGTCCGCCACCCGCCGCAGCCGCCCGTGCTCGTCGCGGGCGGCGAAGAACTGCAGCGTGCCCACGCGCAAGTGGCTGGCCGCCACCCGCGCCAGCACCGCCCCCGGCTTCAGCCCCTCGCGGCGGACTGCCTCGCCGGTGGTCAGCGCCGCCAGGGCGCGCGTGGTGGGGATGCCCAGGGCGTGCATGGCCTCGGCCACCAGGTATTCGCGCAGCACCGGCCCCAGCACCGCCTTGCCGTCCCCGCCGCGCGAAAACGGCGTGGGCCCCGAACCCTTCAGGTGCAGGTCGAAGCGCCGCCCCCGTGGATCGACGATCTCTCCCAGCAGCAGCGCGCGGCCGTCACCCAGCTGGGGCGAGAACGCCCCGAACTGGTGGCCGGCGTAGGCCTGGGCCAGCGGCTGCGCGCCGACCGGCGGGTCCATGCCGCACAGCAGCGCCGCCCCCGCGGGCGAATCCAGCCCGGCCGGCAGTCCCAGTTCCGCCGCCAGCGCGGCGTTGAACGCCACCAACCGCGGCGCCGGCACCCGGTCGGCGCGCCAGGGCACGTAACAGCCCGCCAGCTCGCGGGCATAGCTGTTGTCGAAACGGAACGCGAAATCGCTCATGGGAGAGACCGTGGCACAGCATGGAGCCACCAGCCTAGAGAAGCGCCGGCCGCCCGCCAAATGCCCCGCCGCCGGGCAGGGGCGGCGACCGCTCGCCGGTCAGTCGAGCTCGCGCACCAGGCGGAAGCCGAGGTTCACGTCCAGCTCGTCGCGCAGGCGGGGGAAGCGGGCGGCGCTGCGGGCGCTGGCGGCGGGATCGAACCAGGAGCCGCCCTTGGTGACGATCCAGCGGCTCTGGCTGTCGTTGCGGCCGCCGTCGCAGCGGTTCCTGGCGTGGGAGAGGGTCCAGGGGCTGCCGGTCATCTCCCACACGTTGCCGTGCATGTCGTACAGGCCCCACAGGTTGGGCGGCTTGCTGCCCACGGGCAGGGCGCGCGACATGGGGAAGCAGCGCGGCAGGAACCAGCGCCGCTTCTCCTTCATTTCCTTCCATGGGAAGGTGGGATCGAAGTGGACTTCCTTGCAGGTCACGTCCTCGCCGTAGTGGAAGGGAGTGAGGCTGCCGGCGCGGCAGGCGTATTCCCACTCGGCCTCGGTGGGCAGGCGGTAGCGCTGACCGGTGTGTTCGGAGAGCCACTCGGCGAACAGCAGGGCGTCGCGGTAGCGCACGTTGATGACCGGCTCGTCGCCCCTGGCCCAGATCAGGTCCGGGCGCAGCGGCCAGCCGGTCTCCTCGCGGAAACGGTCGAACTGCACAGTGGTGATGGTGTAGCGGCCGATGGCGAAATCGCGCGCGATGCCCACGTAGTGCTGCGGGTACTCCTCCGGACGGGCGCCGAACTCGTCCGGGCCGGCGCCCATCTCGAACAGCCCGGCGGGGATCACCGCCAGGGCCGGGCCGGGCGTGCCGTCGCGCAGGCGATCGGCAAAATGCACCGCCACGCCGTGGCACTCCGCAGCCTCGCGCTGCAGCTCGCGCAGCGCCGCGTCGTCCAGGTCGTGCACGTAGGTCAGGCCGGGCGGGATGACGTCGAGGGATTCGCTCATGGGACACCTGCGGCGGCCGGGCGGGATTGGCCAAGGCCCGGCCCATGATCTACATAGAGTAAGTACAGCACGGGGCGGTTTGTAGCGCACGGTCCCGCGCCAGGCAAGGGAAACGGCGGCGCCGACCGCCGGCCATCCAGCGCAGGGACGTCGGCCCGTCGCGGCCCATCGGGCGAGGGGCGCGCCCGTCACACGAGGGAGGAGACACCATGCTCATCGACGCACTGTTGTCCGCCTGTCACTACGGCCCCCGCCGGCGCGCCGAGGACCTGCTCGCCGGCCTCATCCACAACCGCCACCAGCTGGGCGAGCTGGGCGACGAGCTGATCCGCCTGCTGTGGGAGGGCGGCATCCGCCCCACCCCGTCGCCGGGCGCCCGGCCCTGGGCGGCACCGTCCGGCTGGCCGCCGCGACCGGTGGACGGATAGCCCCTCCATGCCGCGCCGGCGAAGTGGAACCGTCCCGCCCTTGTCCCACTGGCGCCGGCCACACTCCCGTCACCACAACCACACGCCCCCCGAGATTCGCCAATGCACCTGTAAAGGGCGAATCGGTCAGTCCGCCGCCACCAATGCCTCGATGGTGCCCAGCAGCACCGCCGGCGCCACCGGCTTGGGCAGGGCGGCGTCGATATGGAACACCGCCCGCACCTTGTCTAGGTATTCCTGCCGGTCGGGGTCGTACAGCACCACCGTGCGCGTGCCCTTGTTGCGGCCCTCCACCTGCGCCAGCATGGACTCGAGATTGCTCACCCGGTCGCGAAACTGGGGCTCGTGCACAAACTCGGCCACCACCACCGCCGGGGCATTCTTTTTGATGAAGGAGATCGCCTTGCGCATCAGGTGCTCCACCGTCACCTCGAAGTCCGTCTCCTGCTGCAAGGCCTGGATCAGCTCCGGATAGATCCCGTACTCGTTGATGAAAAGCAGCTTCTTCCGGGCACTCATGCCGTCCCTCCCCTGACACAAGGAAGGCGCTATGCTACCGCCTTCCGCCCCAGCCCCGCATCGCCACCGGACACGCCCCGTGCACCTGCCGCCGCTCATCGAAGGCCGCCTCCTGCGCCGCTACCAGCGCTTCCTCGCCGACGTGGCCCTGCCCGACGGCCGCGTCGTCACCGCCCACACGCCCAACACCGGGCGCATGGAGGGCCTCACCCGCCCCGGCAGCCGCGTGTGGCTGCGCGACAGCCACAACCCGCGCCGCAAGTACCGCTACAGCTGGGTGCTCGTCGAGGCCCGCCCCGGCGTGCTGGTCGGCATCGACACCGCCCTCTCCAACCGGCTCGTGCGCGAAGGCATCGAAAACGGCACCATCGCCGCCCTGCAGGGCTACCGCGGCATCCGCCAGGAAGTCCCCTACGGCCGCGAGCGCAGCCGCATCGACCTGCTGCTCACGGACGGCCCCGGCGGCCAGTGCTTCGTCGAGGTCAAGAACGTCACCCTGGTGGAAAACGGCATCGCCTACTTCCCCGACGCCATCACCGAACGCGGCCGCAAGCACCTGCGCGAACTCGCCCACCAGGTCCAGCGTGGCCACCGCGGCGTGGTCTTTTTCTGCGTCCAGCGCGCCGACGCCCGCCGCTTCCACCCCGCCGACCACATCGACCCCCGCTACGGGGAGACCCTGCGCGAAGTGATCGCCCAGGGCGTGGAAACCCTCGCCTACCGCGCGCGGGTCGGCGTCGAGGAGATATCGCTCGACCGGCCGTTGGCGGTGGAGGTCTGACAGCGCACGCCTAGCCTGTCGCGCCTTTGGGAGCGGCTCGGGGTGAGGTTGCATGACCGCGCCGGGTCCGCTGCGCTCGACCCGGCCTACCGCGGGCGCTCAGGGTGTCGGAGATGTGCCCTTTCCCGCTCGGGGGAGAGAGTTGGGGTGAGGGGGCTGAAAATCCGCGCAAAACCGACCCGCTGCCCACCGATGCGGATACCGGTGCTCCGCCAACCAACGCCTTCGGGAGCGCCGGCGTCCCGCCGGCAAGCAACACCCGCAAGGACTTCGTCTCGAGGTGCCACTGCACGCCCTCCATCAACGACAGAATGTCCCGGTTCTCGCTCCGGTAACCCGCGCGATTGGGGGATAACGGCGAAGGTCGCCTCCAGGATGAGCTTCCTGACCGGCCGCTTGATCAGGGGAGGCGGTCCCTCCATCCAGCCGCTCGGACGGACTTTCCATCTGGCGTGGGCTATGGCATCTTGAGTCACCGGAGTTTTCCTTGGAGTTCAATGACTTGTGTGCACTTCCATTTTACCCCATCGGAAACCCCGCTTCTTCACTCGCAGACCATCCTCCCCTTGTCTTTCAACACCTTAGTGAAACCCTTCCGGAAATGGATGGGGGGAGACCAGACCAGTCCAGGAAAATGCCAAAAAACGGCCTTTTCCCGTCCGCTCCCGCGCCACGTCCCCGGGTCGGCATCAGCGCCTGTCTGCTGGGCGAGGCGGTGCGCTACGATGGCGGCCATCGCCACCAGCCGGCGCTGGTGGCGCGGCTGCGCGCGGCGGTGGACCTGCAGGCCTGGTGTCCGGAGGCGGGGGCCGGGCTGGGCGTGCCGCGCCCGCCCGTGCAGCTGGTGGGCGACCCGCGCCGGCCGCGGGCGCTGGGCGTGGACGATCCGCGCCTGGACGTGACCGACGCGCTGCGCGACTGGCTGGCGCGTCACTTGGCGGCCATGGGGGCGCTGAGCGGCTTCGTGCTCAAGCGCAACTCGCCCAGCTGCGGGGTGCGCGACGTGCCGGTGTTCACCGCACCCGGCGGCCCCCGGCACGCCGGCGGCAGCGGGCTGCTGGTGCTGGCCCTGCTGGCGCGCTACCCCGCCCTGCCCCTGGCGGACGAGGCGGAGCTGGCCGATGCGACGACCCTGGACGACTTTCTGGAGCAGGTGCGCCGCTACCACGCGGCGCGACCGATCAACGTTTGAGGCGTTGGAAGGTGTAACGCTGGCCGTTGGCCAGGAAGGCCTCCAGCCGATCACCTTCCAGGCGGTAGGTGTAGGTGACCGGTGTCTGCACGCCGGGCACGTGGGTGACCAGCCGGTTGCCCTGCACGGCCAGGGTGCCGGCCACGGTCTGGCCCCGCCCGTTGCTCCACAGGAACTGGTTGCCGACGACGGTGAGGATGTCCTGGTTGCTGCCCTGCCACACGCCGGCCAGGTCGGCCAGGGTGGCCTGGCCGGTGCCGCCGCCAGCGGCGGGAAGACCCATTGTATCCGTGTCGCCAGGCTGGGTGGGGAAGACCGAGGCGCTGCCGCCGGCAGTTGTCGGGGGGGGCGCGGGGGCGGCACCGCCGACGCGGTTCTGGAGGGCGTTCATGAGCGTGGCGAGGGTGTTCACGTCCACCGGCACGGTGCCCCGCGGCAGGACGCCCTGGGCGGCGCTGCCCGTCCAGCCGGTCATGGCCTGCTGGCCTGGCAGGGCGGACAGGCCGGGGACGCCAGCGGTCACGGGATTGAGGCCGCCGGTGAGGGGGGTGGCCCCCAGCCCCCACAGCCCGGTGAGCGGCCAGGGGGCGAAGGATCGGCCCCAGCCGGTCGCGCCGTAAGGGGCCGGATCCGGCACGCGAGTCACGTAGCCCAGCACTTCCATCATGTCCAGCATGACCTTGGCCATGGGCATGTTGCCGTTGTAGTGGTAGGTGGCGGCACCGGCGGGGGCCGCCAGCAGCAGCGCGGCGACCAGCGGGAGCAGGGTTTTCGACATGGATGGCGCTCGTCGTTGCGATACGGCGTGGCAGATAAGGATGCCGGCAAAGGTACCACAGCCGGTGGTACTTGCGGACGGGCCCGGCAAGGGCCACCGGCGGCGGGGGAAATGGCGGCCTCGCGGCGGCGCGCGGCTATACTTTTCCTGTCCTTCGCAACCCGGAATCCAAGCCATGCCGCGCCTGCTCATCGCCTTCCTGCTGCTCCTGCCGCTGCCCGCCCCGTGGGCCGCCGAAGCGGCCTTCGACCGTGCCGAGGTGACACACCGCTTCGGCACCGATCCCCGTCGCCATTTCCTGCCCAAGACGGCCATCGACACCGACGAGGTGCCCAACCTGGTCATCCCCGCCGACCAGAAGCCCACCGATCCCCTGCCGGTGTACCGCATCGGCCCGGACACCTGGATGTTCTACGGCAACATCGCCGAGGTGGACGAGGTCAACCGCGGCAGCAACGGCAACGCCGGCTTCATCATCACCGACGAGGGCGTGGTGGTCATCGACTCGCTCGGCTCGCCCCTGCTCGGCCAGCGCCTCATCGCCACCATCCGCCAGAAGACGGACAAGCCCATCCGCTTCCTCATCGTCACCCACAACCACCCGGACCACGCCTACGGCGCCATCGCCTTCAAGCGCATCGGCGCCACCGTCATCGGCCACGCCGGCACGCGCCACTACATCGAGTCGGACCGCATCGAGCACTCGGTGGCCTACC
>JALVPS010000031.1 GCA_027031685.1 Gammaproteobacteria bacterium
CCCTTGCGTTTACCCCTTTCGATTTGCGCAATGGCACCCTGGGTTACCCCTGCCTTTTCGGCCAGTTGGGCCTGGGTGAGGCCGCGGAATTCGCGCCAGACTCGCAATGGGGGTTCTCCTTCAGTCAGTCGTGTCACGGCGGAGCTTGGGATATATTCGTCCTCGCCGGTTTCGAGTTCACGCAAGGCTTCCCGGGCGGCTTGAATATCATGGGCCGCTTCGGCCAGCTCCAGGAGTCGGAGCCATTGCTCATAGGGGACGACGGCATATTCAGGTTTGCCGTCGCGTTTGATGATTTGCACAGTCATTCGTATATGTGTCTCCTCGCGGATCGATCTTAAGCACCAACACCACGACATCGCCGCTTTGCACAGCGCAAATGGCGCGCCAGCGCCCTACCCGCAGTCGCCAGAAGTCCGAGCCCTGGAGAGGCTTCCAGTCTCCGGGGTAATGCAATGGATTGTCGGCGATCTTTCCCAGCTCGCGGACGATCCGTTTCTGTAGCGGCGGTGGCATTCTCCGGAGGCCTTTGAGCGCCTGCTTCTTGTATATTACTCGCCACACTACAGCGGTTATTACAATATGTAATCTGCCACGGCAAGGCCAGGGAAGCCTGGGTGGCTGTGGTTCAGCGCTCGGGTGCTGCCACGCCTCGCCGCCGGTAACCCCACACCTTTTCATAGGCCTCCGCCAGCTCGCCGTGCTCCGCGCTGTCCAGCGGCGGGGTGAGGTCGGGCCAGGGGTCTTCGCCGGCGAGGATGCGTTGCACGCGGGTGTAGTGGTCGGGACCGTGCAGGGCGGTGAGGGCGGGGCGGTAGTCGGTCAGGGGCCGGCCGTGGGCCTCAAGGGCGAGGTGGTCGTGGAGGGCGGCGAGGAGGCGGCGGCGCTTGGTGGGCAGGGCGTCCAGGTCGCGCAGCCAGGCGAGTTGGGCGAGGGCCGCGGTGTGGTCGCCGAGGGCGAGGGCGGTCCACAGGCGGAGTTCGCCGAGGCGCAGGTGGGGCCAATGGCTGTCGGGATCGGGGCGCAGGCCGGCCAGTTGGTGCACGGGGGCCATGTCGTCCAGGTCGAGGGTGTTGAGCCAGGCGGCCAGCCGCTCGAGCTGGCGGCGGTTCGGGTGGGGCAGGGCGTGCAGGCAGTCGAGCACGGGCACGGCGACGTTGTGGTTGGCGTCCAGCAGGTCGTCGGGCGGGTAGATCTCGGAAAGGCCGGGCACGATGAGGCGGCAGGCGGGCACGTCGCCCAGCCGGTAGTCGCGCTGGTAGAGGGTGAAGCCGTCGCGCGCCAGCAGGTCGCACAGCTGGCGGTACTGGGCGCGGGTGTCGCCGCCCCATTGCCAGTCGACGAACTCGAAGTCGGGTCGCTCGGCGAAGAAGGGCCAGTGGATGAGACCGCTGGCGTCGATGAAGTGGGTTTCCAGGTTTTCCAGCGAGGCTACTTCGTCCAGGTCCAGGCTGGGGGTGGAGAAGCCGCGCATCTGTTCCAGGGCGCGCCCTTGCAACAGTTCGGTGACGGTGCGTTCGAGGGCCACCTCGAACAGGGGGTGGGCGCCCCAGCTGGCGTAGCAGGAGGCGTCCTCGGCGTTGATGAGGGTGACGTTGATCACCGGGTAGCGCCCGCCCAGGGAGGCGTCCTTGAGGCGCAGGGTGAAGCCGGCGGCGCGGATGGCGTCCACCGCGGCGCGCACCAGCGGGTAGCGGTCCACCACCGCCTCGGGGATGTCGGGCAGGCACAGTCCCTCGCGCAGCACGCGGGCGCGCACGGCCCGCTCGAAGATCTCGGACAGGGCCTGCACGCGGGCCTCGTCCGGGGTGTTGCCGGCCGCCATGCCGTTACTGGCGAACAGGTTCTCCAGCAGGTTGACGGGCAGCAGCACCTCGCGCCCATCGTCGACGCACCGGAAGGGCAGGCAGCACACGCCGCGCGCCCGGTCGGCGCTGAGCAGGTCGGTGAGGTCGGCCTCGGCCAGCAGGCCGTCGCGGTCGTACACCGCGCGTAGCGGCTCGTCGGCGAGCAGGGCTGGGTCGTCCGCGGCCAGCCAGCGCTCGTCCGGGTAGTGCACGAAGTCCCGACCGGCCACGGTCGGCAGGTGGTAGTCGGCGAAGAAATAGTTGGTGGCCAGCCGCTCACAGAACTCGCCCAGCGCGCTGGCCAGCGCCGCCTCGCGCGAGCGTCCCTTGCCGTTGCTGAACAGGGCGTGGCAGCGGCGGTCGCGCAGGTGCACGGACCACACGTTGGGCACGGGGTTGAGCCAGGACACCGGCGTCACGTCGAAGCCGAGCGCGGCGAGCTGGCGGGTGAGGCGGTCGATGGTGCGCTCCAGGGGCGCGTCCTTGCCGGGCAGGCGGGTCATGGGCTGCAGCAGTGCGGGAATGGGCGGACAATACTGCCCC
>JALVPS010000032.1 GCA_027031685.1 Gammaproteobacteria bacterium
TCGCGCAGGGCGGCCAGGGGATCGGCGGGTCTCACGGTCGCAGCCGGTCGAACAGGGCCTCGGCGCGGGCCAGCAGCGGCCCGCTCTCGGGGCCCACGCAGGTGAAGTGGCCCATCTTGCGGCCGGGTCGCGCGGTCCGCTTGCCGTACAGGTGCAGCTTGGTATCGGCGTCGGCCAGCAGGTCCGGCCAGCGCGGCTCGCCGTCCTGCCACAGGTCGCCCAGCAGGTTGATCATGACCGCCGCGCTGTGCTGGGCGTTGCTGCCGAAGGGCAGGCCGCAGACCATGCGCACCTGCTGCTCGAACTGGGAGGTGACGCAGGCGTCCAGGGTCCAGTGGCCGCTGTTGTGGGTGCGCGGGGCGATCTCGTTGACCAGCAGGCGACCGGCGTCATCGACGAAGAACTCCACCGCCATGACGCCCACGAAGTCGAGCGCTTCGGCGCAGCGCTCGGCGGCCTGGCGCGCCGCCTCGGCTAGGGCCGGAGCCACCGGGGCGGGCGCCACGCTGCGGTGCAGGATGCCGCCACGGTGGGCGTTGTCGGTGACCGGGAAGGGCAGCATGGCGCCATCGGCGGTACGCGCCACCACCACCGACAGCTCGCACGCCAGGTCCACCTTCTCCTCCAGCACGCAGGGCACCTCACCCAGTTCCCGGAAGGCCGCCGCCAGCCCGTCGGCCGTGCCCACCGCCAGCTGGCCCTTGCCGTCGTAGCCCAGCTCGGCGCGCTTGAGCAGGGCCGGGAAGCGCACCGCCCGGGCCCGGGCGGCCGCCGCCAGGTCCGCCGCCAACTCGATGACGGCGAAGGGCGCGGTGGCCAACCCCAGGGAGCGGATGAAGCGCTTCTCGCGGATACGGTTCTGGGTGGTGCGCACGGCCGCGGCGTGGGGGCGCACTAGGCACCAGGCGGCCAGCCGCTCCAGGGTGGCGGCGGGCACGTTCTCGAACTCGGTGGTCACCACGGCGCACTGCCGGCCCAGCTCCTGCAGGGCCGCGTCGTCGTCGTAGGGGGCCTCGAGGTGTCCGTCGGCGATGCGGCCGGCCGGGCTGTGCGGATCGGGGTCGAGCACCAGCACGCGGTAGCCCAGCTCGTGGGCGGCACGGGTGAACAGGCGCCCCAGCTGGCCGCCCCCCAGCATGCCGAGGGTGGCGCCGGGCAGGATCATGCGCCTGCGGGCGGCAAGGTCATGGACAGCACCCTGTCGCGCTGCTGGCGGCGGAAGTCGGCCAGCCGGTCGGCCAGCGCCTCGTCGCCGGTGGCCAGCATGGCGATGGCGAACAGGGCGGCGTTGGCGGCCCCCGCCTCGCCGATGGCGAAGGTGGCCACCGGCACGCCGCGCGGCATCTGCACGATGGACAGCAGCGAGTCTTTGCCCTGTAGGTAGCGCGACGGCACCGGC
This sequence comes from Gammaproteobacteria bacterium, assembly GCA_027031685.1. Classification (GTDB taxonomy): domain Bacteria; phylum Pseudomonadota; class Gammaproteobacteria; order UWMA-0217; family UWMA-0217; genus JALVPS01. The sequence goes on from JALVPS010000032.1 coordinate 1,400, forward strand.
ACGCCCAGCACCGGCACGGTGGTCTTGGCGGCCAGCATGCCCGGCAGGTGGGCCGCGCCGCCGGCGCCGGCGATGATACAGAAGATGTTGCGGTCGGCGGCGTTCTCGGCGTAGTCGAACAGCTGGTCCGGTGTGCGGTGCGCCGACACGACCAGCGACTCGTAGTCCACCCCGAACTGCTCGAGCATCTCCACGGCGTGTTTCATGATCGGCCAGTCGCTCTGACTGCCCATCACCACACCCACACGTCGATCGGTCATCGTTACAGCCCCACGGGAAAAACGGCCTTTATACCGGCTTGCCCCGTGCAAGCCAAGAACGGCACGGGTTGCGCGGCCGCCCGGCGCCGCTTTCCTGCTATCATCACGCCATGCCCGAGACTCGTCATCTGCCCCTGCTGCAACGCGGTCGCCGCCTGCTGGCGACCCTGGAGCTGATCGGCCTGGCCATCATCACCCTGGCCACGCTCATCGCCGGCGCCCAGGAACTGTGGCGCATGGCGCTGAGCGGCCACGTCAAGCTGGCCGACCTGCTGCTGCTGTTCATCTACCTGGAGGTGCTGGCCATGGTGGCCGTGTACCACCAGTCCGGCGCCCTGCCGGTGCGCATGCCGCTGTACATCGCCATCATCGCCCTGGCGCGGCACATGATCCTGGACATGAAGGGCATGACGGAGGCCCAGATGCTGGCCACCGCGGGCGGGGCGCTGATCCTGGCCCTGGCGGTGCTGGTGCTGCGCTTCGGCCATGCGCGCTTTCCGTACGGGGAGGACGCCAGTGACGAGTGAGACCGACACGCGCTACGTGCACAGCCTGCCGCTGGTGCACCGCGGCAAGGTGCGCGAGAACTACGCGGTGGACGAGCGCCACCTGCTCATCGTGGCCACCGACCGCATCTCGGCCTTCGACGTGGTGCTGCCCACGCCCATCCCGGGCAAGGGCGAGATCCTCACCCGCATGTCCAACTTCTGGTTCGAGCGCACGCGGCACATCGTGCCCAACCACCTGGCCACCGACCTGACCCTGGCCGAGGCCCTGCCCGACCCCGCCGAGCGGGCCCACGTAGCCAACCGGGCGGTGGTGGTCAAGCGGCTGCGGCCGCTGCCGGTGGAGGCCATCGTGCGCGGCTACCTGATCGGCTCCGGGTGGAAGGACTATCAGCGCAGCGGCCAGGTGTGCGGCATCGCCCTGCCGCCCGGGCTGCGCCTGGCCGACCGCCTGCCGGAGCCCATTTTCACCCCCTCCACCAAGGCTGCCGTGGGCGAGCACGACGAGAACATCGACTTCGCGCGCACCGAGGCCCTGCTGGGCGAGGCGCTGGCCACCCGGGTGCGCGACATCAGCCTGCGCATCTACCGCGAGGCGGCCGAGTACGCCCTGGCGCGGGGCATCATCATCGCCGACACCAAGTTCGAGTTCGGCCTGGACGAGGCTGGCACCCTGCACCTCATCGACGAGGTGCTCACCCCCGACTCGTCCCGCTTCTGGCCAGCCGAGACCTGGCGGTCGGGCAGCTCCCCGCCGTCCTTCGACAAGCAGTTCGTGCGGGACTGGCTGGAGCAGAGCGGCTGGGACAAGCGCCCGCCGGCCCCCGAGCTGCCGCCGGACATCGTGGCGCAGACCGCCGCCCGCTACCGCGAGGCCTGGCAGCGCCTCACCGGCGGCGCTTGAAAACGCGCCCGCCGTCCCCATCCCCCGATTTCCGTCACACCCAAAGGAGGCACCCCATGTTCAAACCGCTCCCCGTCGTCATGGCCGGCCTGCTCGCCCTGGCCGGCTGCGAATCCGGCTCGCAGCCGGACGGTCAGGCCGGCGCAAGGGACGCCGCCCCCGCCGTGCCGCCCGAGGTGGTCCAGCAGAAGGTGCAGGCCGCGCGCGGCGCCATCAAGGACTTCGCCGGTGCCCTCAAGGGCGAGCTGAAGGCGGCCCTCAAGAGCGGCGGCCCGGCCAAGGCCATCGAGGTCTGCCACACCCGGGCGCCGGAGATCACCGCCCAGGTGGCCATGGAGCAAGGCATGATGTTGCGGCGCGTGAGCCTGAAGAACCGCAACCCCAACAACGCCGCCCGCGGCTGGGTCAAAGAGGTCCTCGAGGACTTCGAGCAGAAGAAGGCGGCCGGCGCCGACCCGAAGACGCTGGAGTTCCAGCAGGTGGTCAGCGAGGATGGCAAGCCCGTGCTGCGCTACGTGAAGGCCATCCCCACCCAGAAGCTGTGCCTGACCTGTCACGGCAGCGACCTGCCGGAGGACGTGGCCGCCAAGCTCAAGGCGCTCTACCCCGAGGACAAGGCCACCGGCTTCAAGGTGGGCGACATCCGCGGCGCCTTCGTGGTGGAGGCGCCCCTCTGAGGGGCGCCGCCTGGTCGTTTCCGCCTATCCAGAACCCCGGCGCCAATCGGCGCGGGGTTTCTTGATCTCGCCGGGCGCCACTAGCTACCCTGCCCGCACACCCTCCGCCGCCCATCCTCATGTCCAAGATCGTCGGAAAAGGTGAATGCCGCTCCTGCCCGATGCGCCATCTGAGCATCTTTGCCGAGCTGCCCGAGGCGCGCCTGGACAATCTGCACTTTCGCACCTCCGTGCTCACCTACCGTCCCGGCGAGACCATCTATTATCAGGGTGACCGCTCCGAGGCCGCCTACACGTTGCGCCGCGGCCTGGTGAAGCTGACCAAGATGCTCCCCAATGGGCGCACCCAGATCACCCAGGTGCTGCGCACCGGCGACCTGTTCGGCTGGGACGGCTTCGCCGAGCTGGCCTACAACCACAATGCCGTGGCCATCACCGAGGTGGAGGTATGCCGCCTGCCCGTGCGCGAGCTGGACGCCCTGCGCTACGAGGACCGCGTCGTGGACCGCGCCATCTTGCGCCGCTGGGTGAAAAGCCTGCGCGAATCGGAGGACATGATGCTGGAGCTGGGCGCCAAAAAGGCCGCCGAGCGGCTGGCCAGCTTCCTGCTCGACTGGTGGGAGAACGCCCCCGACCGCGACGAAGAGGGCGTGCCCCTACCCCTGTCGCGCACCGAGATCGGCGAGCTGTTGGGCCTGACCATCGAGACGGTCAGCCGCTTCCTGTCCGACTGGCGCAAGAGCGGTTTCATCTCGGAGAAGGGCCACAAGTTGCGCATCCTCGACCCCGAGGGGCTCAAGAAGCGCGCCTGCAGCAGCGGCGTGTGCTGAAGGGCACGCGCCGGCGCCCCGCCAGACACGGTCACGGCGGGCGATCCAATGAAGGTGGGGAAGCGGGAAGCCGCCCCGCCCGGGCGGACGGGGCGGACGGCAGGGCTCAGTTGTCCTTGGCGCCCTGGGCCACCCACTCGTGCAGGGTCTTGATGTCCTGCTCCGGCAGGCCGGTCTTGGAGCCGTGGGGCATGCGCAGGGAAGGGTCGGCGCGGCCCTCCACCAGCATGTTGAGGGTGCTGCCGGTGGGATCGCCGGGCACGATGATGGGGCCGAACTTGGTGCCCTTCATGAGGTTCTCGTAGCTGATCTCGTCCGGGTTCTCTGGGGAGGACATCATCAGGCCGCTCTTGACGTGCCCCTCGCCGCCCGGCTTGTGGCAGGCCAGACAATTCTTCTTGAGAATGGGTGCCACATCGTTCTTGAAGCTGACGACCTTGGCGGCCTCCTTCTCTTCCTTCGCGCATCCTGCCAGGCCCAGGGCCAGGGCCACACCGACTGCCAATACGACTGGTTTCATGATTTGTGGTTCTCCAGATCAGGGTTTATTAGTTGTTTTGAATATAACAAAACCCGTGCAGGAACCCCAGCGCGCCGTTTGATCCGCGTCAACGGCGTGGCGGACGGGACGCTTGTTGGCGCGCCGCCAGCTTGGCTATATGCTCGCGCCACGCCCTCCCACCCTGGAGCATCCCATGCAGATCCACGGCCGCGCCTATCGCTCCATCTGGCTGGCGGAGGACGGCTGGCGGGTGCAGGTCATCGACCAGACGCGCCTGCCGCACGAGTTCCGCATCGCCACCCTCGACTCGGTGCAGGCCGCCGCGCAGGCCATCCGCGACATGTGGGTGCGCGGCGCGCCGCTCATCGGCGCCACCGCCGCCTACGGGCTGTGCCTGGCGCTGCGCCAGGACTCCGGCGACGCCAGCCTGGCGGCGGCCGCCCGCCTGCTGCTGGACACCCGTCCCACGGCCATCAACCTGCGCTGGGCGGTGGAGCGCCTGCAGCGCGTGGTGGCCCCGCTGCCGCCGGCCGAGCGCGCGGCGGCCGCCTACGCCGAGGCGGCCCGCCTGTGCGACGAGGACGTGGCCACCAACGCCGCCATCGGCGAGCACGGCCTGGCCGTGCTGCGCGAGCGCTGGCGTGAACTGGGCGGCGAGCGGCCGCTACGCATCCTCACCCACTGCAACGCCGGCTGGCTGGCCACGGTGGACTGGGGCACGGCCCTGGCGCCCATCTACAAGGCCCACGACGGCGGCCTGCCGGTGATGGTGTGGGTGGACGAGACGCGCCCGCGCAACCAGGGGGCGGCGCTCACCGCCTGGGAGCTGGGCGCGCACGGCGTACCACACCAGGTGGTGGCCGACAACGCCGGCGGCCTGCTCATGCAGCGCGGCGAGGTGGACCTGTGCATCGTCGGCACCGACCGCACCACCCGCTGCGGCGACGTGTGCAACAAGATCGGCACCTATCTCAAGGCGCTGGCGGCGCGGGCCCATGACGTGCCCTTCTACGTGGCCCTGCCGGGCAGCACCATCGACTGGACGCTGTGCGCCGGGGCCGACATTCCCATCGAGGAGCGCAGCCCGCGCGAGGTGACCCACATCCACGGCAAGAACCCGCAAGGCCGCATCACCGAGGTGCAGCTCACGCCCGACGGCAGCCCGGCCCGCAACCCGGCCTTCGACGTCACCCCGGCGGCCTTGGTGAGCGGCCTGATCACCGAGCGCGGCGTGTGCCCGGCCAGCGAGGCCGGCCTGCGCGGCCTGTACCCGGAGGCGACGTGAGCGGCGTGCCGGCCGAGCTGCGCGCCGCCCTGCTGGACACGGCCCGCGCCATGAACGCCAGCGGCCTCAACCAGGGCAGCGCCGGCAACCTGAGCGTGCGCCTGGCGGACGGCTTTCTCATCACCCCCTCGGGCATGGACTACGCCGACTGCACACCGGACGACATGGTGCCGGTGGCCATGGACGGCACGCCGCGCGGCGCGCGCCGCCCGTCCAGCGAGTGGCGCTTCCACCGCGACGTGTACCGCGCCCGGCCGGAGGTGCGGGCCGTGCTGCACGCCCATCCCCCGTGGTGCACCACCCTGGCCTGCCTGCGCCGCGACATCCCGCCCTTCCACTACATGGTGGCCGTGGCCGGCGGCGACTCCATCCGCTGCGCCGACTACGCCCGCTTCGGCACCCAGGCCCTGTCCGACCACGTGCTCACCGCCCTGCGCGGGCGGCGCGCCTGCCTCATGGCCAACCACGGCCTGCTGTGCGTGGGCGGCGGCCTGGACGAGGTGCTGCACCTGGCACGCGAGGTGGAGCAGCTGGCGCGCTGGTACGGCCAGGCGCTGGCCATCGGCGAGCCGGCGCTGCTGGACGAGGGGCAGATGGCCGAGGTGCTGGCCGCCTTCGCCGACTACGGCCAGCCGACGCGCTGAGGGCGCGGCCGGGCCGGAGCGGCGGCTCATCACACGGCCAGCAGGGGGACCTGACAGCGCTCGGGATACCAGTGCCAGGGCAGGATGCTGTCCAGCGGCTCGGGGCGGTGCAGGTGGAAGCCCTGCACGTAGTCCACCCCGCTGTAGCGCAGCGCGTTCACGGTCAGGTCGTCCTCCACGAACTCGGCGATGGTCTGGATCTTCATCTCCCGCGCGATGTGGCTGATGGCGGAGATCATCGCGTTCGCCACCCGGCCGTGGGCCATATTGCGCACCAGGCTGCCGTCGATCTTGAGGTAGTCCACATCCAGCTCCTGCAGATAGGCGAACGAGGACATGCCGCTGCCGAAGTCGTCCAGGGCAAAGCGGCAGCCCAGCCCGTGCAGGCGGTCGATGAAGTAGCGCGCCGCATCCAGGTTGGTCACCACCGCCGTCTCGGTGATCTCGAAACATACCTGCTCGGCCTGCACGTGGTAGCGCTCGATCAGGTCCAGCACTTCGCCCAGGAAGCCGGCGTCGGAGATGGTCTGCCCCGACAGGTTGATGGAAAAGCGGCAGCCCTGGGCCACGGCCCGGCCGCCGGCCCGCAGGCGCGCCACCGCGTTGCGCGCGCCGATCCACTGCAAGGCCTTGCGCACCACCCAGCGGTCTAGCTCGGTGATGAGCTTGAAGCGCTCGGCGACGGGGATGAACTTGCCCGGCTCCACCAGTGTGCCGTCTTCCAGCCGCATGCGCACCAGCAGCTCGTAGCGGGTGCCCCGCCCCCCGCCGCGCAGGTCGCGGATCTCCTGCGCGAACAGCACCAGCCGATCGTCGCGGATGGCGCGCGGGATCTCCTGCGCCCAGCTCAGGTCCAGCTTGCGGCGCATGAGGGCCTCATCGTCCAGCCCGTATACGCGGATATGGTTGCGGCCGTCGTCCTTGGCGGCGAAGCAGGCCGAATCCACCGCCGAGAGCACCTCATGCGGGTTGCACTGGATGCGGTTGATGGCCGTCAGGCCGATGCTCACGCCCACCTCGAAGGGCCGCCCCTGCCAGAAAAAGCGGAAGTCCATCACCGCCCGACGCAATGCCTGGGCCACCTCCAGGCCACGCTTCAATCCGGTGTTGCGCAGCAGCACGCCGAATTCGTCACCACCGATGCGCGCCAGCACCTCACCCGTCGCCAGCACCGACCGCATGCGCGCCGTCAGCTGGCGCAACAGGTGGTCGCCGGCCTGGTGGCCACAGCTGTCATTGACGGCCTTGAAGTTGTCCAGGTCCAGATACATGAGCACGCTCTCGCCGCCCCCTTCGCGGGCGACGCGGCAGGCGGTATCCACATGGTGACGGAAATCGCGCCGGTTGATGAGGCGGGTGAGCGGATCGTGAGAGGCCTGCCAGCGCAGGCGCCGCGCCATGTCCTCGGCGGCCAGTTTCTGACGCTTGAGCAGCACCTCGGCGTGCTGCGCGCCACGCGTGACCACATAGGCGATGACCAGGCCCAGCAGCAGCATGCCGCCGGTGGCCCAGAAGATGAACTGGCGGGCGAAGTCGCGCGAGGCGTGCGCCACGTCCAGGATGCGGGCATCGGCCGCGTCCTGACGGCGCGCCATGTCGTCGATGAGCTGGCGGATGCGGGCCGGCGCGCGCAGCCGGTGGGCGTTCAGGAAGGCGCGCGCCGCGGCCAGCCGGTCCTGCGCCAGCAGGGCCACCAGGCGGTTGTTGGTCTGCTCGTCATGGCGGATGTCCGGCTGCAGGGCACGCCACAGCTGCGCCGCCTCGGGATCGTCGCGCCCCAGGAAGGCCTCGCGCAGGGCGATGAAGCGGCCGCCCAGGGCCAGATACTCGTCATACAGCTCGGCGCGCTGGAAGGGGTCGTCGGTGAGCACCATCTCGGCCAGCTTGATCATGCGATCGTAGGCGATACGCTCGAAGGCGGCCATGTAGCGCATGTTCTCGTGCTGGTGGTCGCCGACGGCGTCGATCTCGCCCGACAGCGTCCCCACCACGCCGCTGAGCAGCCAGCCCAGCCCGGCCATCAGCAGCAGAATCGCCAGGAACCCGGCGATGAGGAGATTTCTCGTGCCTGTGATATCGATGTTCACGCTTGCATTCCCTTGCAATCGTCCCGTGACGTACAGACCGAGGCCTGCCCCCTGCCACAGCGACACGCCCGGCCATCCCAAACTCCCTGTGAGACCCTGCCGCCCCCGGCGAGCCGATGCGCAGGCCTATCTTATACGACAAGAGGACGCTCGAAGTAAGGCCACCCGTCAGGCTCACAAGCTGACCCACGACATCAAGAGGACGCGGCAACCCTTTGTTTCTTCGGCGACAGGCCCTTGCCCATTTCCACTTCTGATAAAGCAAATAATGAAATACTGAAACACTAAATCGTGAACGATTGCCGATTTTTGCAGTCTCCATCAAGATGGAACACCCACGGCGGCCCATTGCCGCCCCGTGGGAGAAGGCTCGACGCACGAAAAATATTGCTCAATAATGGCCCCGCGGGCCACGTCGCAAACATCACGATAAGCAAAACGATGGGGAACGAGTCATGAGTCGGGGTTCGGAGTTCCCGTGTCTGGTCTGTGGCCACAAGGAACACTACCGCATCCGCCGGCGCGGCTGGCAGCGCTGGCTGTTCCCCCGTGGCCGACGCTACCGCTGCGCCTGGTGCGGCAAGGTGAGCTTCCAGCCCTTCGGGGGTGGCAAGAGGCGCAACCGGCGCGGCTGAAGGGCACCCCGAATTGCCGTACCATGGCCGCCCCGGCAGCAGTACGGACCGGCCATGCGCATCATCACCCTCAACGCCAACGGCATCCGCGCCGCCGCCCGCAAGGGTTTCTTCGACTGGCTGCCCCGCCAGGGGGCCGACGTGGTCTGCATCCAGGAGACCAAGGCCCAGGCGCACCAGCTGGAGGATCCACAGTTCCGCCCCGCCGGCTACCACTGTGTATACGTGGACGCCGAGCGCAAGGGCTACAGCGGCGTGGCCCTGTACGCCCGGCGCGAACCGGACGCGGTGATCACGGCCATGGGCTGCGAGGAGTTCGACCGCGAGGGCCGCTACGTGGAGGCCCGCTTCGACCGGCTGAGCATCATTTCCCTGTACGCCCCGTCCGGCTCGGCGGGGCCGGAGCGGCAGGCCTCCAAGGACCGCTTCCTCGACTTCTTCCTGCCCCACCTGCGCGCGCTCAAGGCCAACGGCCGCGAGTACATCGTGTGCGGCGACTTCAACATCGCCCATAAGGCGATCGACCTCAAGAACTGGAAGAGCAACCAGAAGAACTCCGGCTTCCTGCCCCACGAGCGTGCCTGGATGGACCGCCTGTTCGGCGCCGAGGGCTGGGTGGACGCCTTCCGCGTGGTGGATCCGCGCCCGGAGCGCTACACGTGGTGGTCCAACCGCGGCCAGGCCTGGGCCAGGAACGTGGGCTGGCGCATCGACTACCACGTGATCACCCCCGGCCTGCGCGAGGCCGTGCGGCGCGCCGACATCTACCGCGACGAGCGCTTCTCGGACCACGCCCCGCTCACCATCGACTATGACCTCGCCCTCCCCTGAGCCGACCCGCGCCGGCTGGCGCGCGGCGCTGGCGGTGTACAGCCGGCCGCGGGTCATGGCCATGGCCCTACTGGGCTTTTCCGCCGGGCTGCCCTTCCTGCTGGTGTTCTCCACCCTGTCGGCCTGGCTGCGCGACGAGGGCGTGAGCCGCAGCGTGATCGGCTTTTTCAGCTGGGTGGGCGTGACCTATTCCATCAAGGTGTTCTGGGCGCCGGTCATCGACCGCCTGCCGCTGCCGGGCCTGACGCGGCGTCTGGGCAAGCGGCGCGCCTGGATGCTGCTGGCCCAGCTCACCATCGCCGCCGGCCTGGCCGGCATGGCCCTGCTCGACCCGCACCGCCAGCTGGCCGCCATCGCCGCCCTGGCGGTGGCCGTGGCCTTCGGCTCGGCCACGCAGGACATCGTGGTGGACGCCTGGCGCATCGAGGCGGTGGACAGCAGCCTGCAGGGGGCCATGGCGGCCAGCTACGTGTTCGGCTACCGGGTGGCGCTGCTGGTGGCCGGGGCGGGTGCCTTCTACCTGGCCGAGTTCTGGAGCTGGTCGGCGGCCTATCTGGTCATGGCCGCGCTCATGGGCGTGGGGCTGGCCACCACCCTGGCGGTGGCCGAACCGGCGCACCGCGTGGACCCGGCCACGCGCGCCCTGGAGCGGGCGCTGGAGGCGCGCCTGGGCGGGCGCGCCGGGCCGCTGCAGCGGCTGGCGGCCTGGTTCGGCGACGCGGTGGTGGCCCCCTTCGTGGACTTCTTCCGCCGCAACGGGGCCAGCGCCCTGCTCATCCTGGCCCTCATCGGGGTGTACAAGCTGAGCGACATCACCATGGGGGTGATGGCCAATCCCTTCTATCTGGACCTGGGCTTCACCAAGGCGCAGATCGCCGACGTGACCAAGCTGTTCGGCTTTTTCATGACCATCGGCGGGGCGGCCCTGGGCGGGGTGCTGGTGGCACGCTTCGGCATCCCGCGCCCGCTGCTGGCCGGGGCACTGCTGGTGGCACTCACCAACCTGCTGTTCGCCGTCCTGGCCCTGAGCGAGCCGTCCCTGCCGCTGCTGGCGCTGGTGGTGAGCGCCGACAATCTGTCCGGCGGCATCGCCACGGCGGTGTTCATCGCCTGGCTGTCCAGCCTCACCAACCAGGCCTACACGGCCACCCAGTACGCCCTGTTCAGCTCGCTCATGACCCTGCCGGCCAAGCTGCTGGGGGGGTTCTCGGGGATGATTGTGGACGGCTGGGGCTATCCGCTCTTCTTCACCTATGCCGCCGCCATCGGCCTGCCGGCCATCGCCCTGTCGGCCTGGCTGCTGTGGCGCCGGCCAACACCGCCCCTGGCCGCCGAGGAGGCCTGACCGCCCCCCCGTCAGTGCAGCACGCCACTGTGCAGCTGTGCCTCGGGGAAGCCCAGGTTGACGAAGAAGGCCTTGCAGGCCTGCACGAAGGTGGCGTTGCCGGCCACGTAGATGTCGTACTCCTCCAGCCGCCCATGGGCGGCCAGAATCTCCTTCAGCACGCCCTCGATGCGCGCCTCGGGGCTCGACGCCGGCACGCCCGTGCGTCGTTCCACTTCATCGCAGGACAGGCTGCGGTAGTGCACGCCCTCGAAGGCGTCGGCCCAGGCGCGGCACTGGTTCTCCAGATAGGGTCCCTGCAGCTCGTTGATGACCCAGTACAGGTGGATCTCGTCGCCGCGATTGACCGCCATGGCGTGCTCGGTGAGCGACTTGACGGGCGCAAAGCCGGTGTCACAGGCCAGCATGATGATCGGCCGGGTGGAGTCGTCGTCGAAGACGAAGTCGCCCTTGGGTCCCTCCACCACCACCTCGTCACCCTTGCGCAGGCGCGTCGTCAGGTAGTCCACGAAGGGCTCGTCGGGGCGCAGCTGCACGTGGAACTCCAGGTGCATGTCGTCGCAGGGGCAGCTGGCGATGGGCAGGTCGAGCACCGCCTCCTCGCCGGCGATGAGGGTCACGTACTGGCCGGCGTAGAAGCGCAGCCGGCGCGAACGGGGGGTGCGCAGCTGCAGCAGCATGACGTCCTCGGCCAGGGGCTGGAGCTTCTTGACGCGGGTGGTGATGCGCTGCACGGGGATGTCCTGCGGCCCGCCCGCCACCCGCGCCTCGATGACGATGTCGGTGACCGGCGTGTAGCAGCAGGTGAGGAAATAGCCCTGCGCCTTCTCCGCCTCGGACAGGTGGTAGTCGTGCGGGCGCACGGCGCGCACCTCGCCCTCCACCACGAGCGCCCGGCACAGGCCGCAGGTGCCGTTGCTGCAGCCGTATTCCAGCGGCACGCCGGCCTGCAGCCCGCATTCCAGCACCGTGCAGGTGCCCTCCACGGGAAATTCATAATCGGTATTGAGAATGCGGACGTTGGCAGCCATGGTGCGCAGAAAGCTCTCCCCTACCAGGATCTGTTCGGAACGGTCGTCGAGCGTATCGGCCGCCATGGCCTCCGCCAGCCAGTGGCGCAGGGCCGGCAGATCCGCCGGCTCCCGCGCCAGCCATTCCTGCACGCGTTGCAATACCCGCTCGTAATGCTGCGCCGTCAGCCGCGCCCGCACCAGCTCCTCGGCCAGCGACTTGAGCCGCGAGGCCAGCACCTCCGGTTCATAAGTGCGTTCCTTGGTCGTGTGCTTGCGCGTGACGGCACGTTCCATGATGTGTTCCATGCGTTCCAGCATGGTGTTGTCATGGATCTGCACGTCGGGATACAGCCGCAGCAGGTCACTCAGCTCGACCGTCCCCTCGAAAGTGGGGATCTTGCCGGCCTGGATGTCCTTCTGCAGCACCCGCCGCTTCACGCCGACCAGCTGGGCGGCGCGCGAGAGGGGAATGCGGCGTGGCATGGGCGACCCGTCAGGCCGCCTCGATCAGCATGTCCTCCGGCTTCTTGCCGGCCTGCAGGGCCTCGCGGAACCACTTGGGACGGGCGCCGATGCCGCTCCAGGTCTGGCTGGGATTGGCCGGATTGCGATACTTGGGCGGCCGCACAACCCGCTTGCGGCGCTGGCGGCCGGTGGGCGTGGTCTCCGACTTCACCTCCACGGCCAGGCCATGCTCGGCGGCCAGGCGGCGGATGGCCTCCATCGCCTCGCGCTTCTTTTCCTCTTCCTTGTGTTTCAGGACGGACCGGGCCACGCTGAGCAGGTCACTCAATTGCGCCTCGTTCAATTGCTCGAGGCTGGCGGCCAGATTGTTCATGTCGAGGACGAAGGTGGTTTCTTGGGCTTCGGTCATTGCTGATATTTCCTGTCGTTAATGGATGTTGCTGCCTGTGTATTAATTTCGAGTTCCATAGTATAGCAATGAATTGGCCGGTGTTGTTAATAATCTAAAATACATCGCGCTGCACATGAGGCGGCAGACCAATTGACAGGCGCCACCCCCCTTTCTATATTTTGCACCCCCCGACGCCGGCCACCTCCTCATCCGGCCGGCATGCACGGGCGTCATCCGCCCATTGTTCCGGAGAAGAGCGCATGATCACGACCGAACAGCTGACGCGCAGCTATGGCGACTTCCGTGCCGTCGATCAGGTGAGCTTCCATATCGAGCGGGGCGAGATCGTCGGCCTGCTGGGCCACAACGGCGCCGGCAAGACCACCATCATGAAGATGCTCACCGGCTATCTGGAGCCCGATACCGGCCGCATCGAGATCGACGGCCTGGACATGGCCCGCGCGCGGCGCGCCATCCAGGCGCGCATCGGCTACCTGCCGGAGAACTGCCCCCTGTACCCGGAGATGACGGTGGTGGAGTACCTGGACTTCGCCGCCGGCCTGCGCGGCGTGCCCCCCGCCGGGCGAAGCGACGCGGTGCGCCGCACCGTGCAGCGCACCGCCCTGCAGGACAAGGCCCTGCAGCCCATCGCCACCCTGTCGCGCGGCTACCGGCAGCGGGTGGGCGTGGCCCAGGCCATCCTGCACCGGCCGCGGGTGCTCATCCTGGACGAGCCCACCAACGGCCTGGACCCGGGCCAGATCCAGCAGATGCGCAGCCTGATCCGCGAGCTGGCCAGGGAGGCCACCGTCATCCTGTCCACCCACATCCTGCAGGAGGTGCAGGCCACCTGCGACCGGGTGCTGATCCTGCGCGGCGGCGTGCTGGCGCTGGATGCGCGCCTGGATGAGCTGCACCGCGCGGCGCGCCTGCTGCTCACCGTGGCCGGCGCACCGGAGCAGGTGACGCCGCTGCTGGCGGCGATCCCCCAGGTGGGCGCCGTCACCCACCTGGGCGCCAGCGACGGGCGCCACCGCTACGCCCTGCAGCCGGTGGAGGGGGTGGACGACCCGCTCACCCTGTCGCCAGCGGTGGGCGCCGCCCTGTGCCGCGCCGGGCTGGCGCTGCATGCCCTGGAGCCGGAGCGGCGCGACCTGGAGACCCTGTTCAACGAGATCAACCGCGCACCGAGCGCCACGGAGGAGGTATCCCATGCGTGACGTGCTGGCCGTGGCCCGCAAGGAGCTGGCGGGCTTCTTCACCGCCCCCGTCGCCTGGCTGTTCCTGGGGGCGTTCCTGGTGGCCACCTTGTTCGTGTTCTTCTGGGTGGAGACCTTCTTCGCCCGCAACATCGCCGACGTGCGGCCGTTGTTCGAGTGGCTGCCGCTGCTACTCATCTTCCTCATCGCCGCCCTCACCATGCGCGCCTGGAGCGAGGAGCGGCGCATGGGCACGCTGGAGTCGCTGCTCACCAGCCCGGTGGCCCCCTGGCAACTGGTGCTGGGCAAGTTCCTGGCGGTCATGGCCCTGGTGGCCATCGCCCTGCTGCTCACCCTGCCCCTGCCGGTCACCGTGGCCGTGCTCGGCCCGCTGGACTGGGGGCCGGTGGCCGGCGGCTACCTGGCCGCCCTGTGCCTGGCCGCCGCCTACACGGCCATCGGCCTGTTCGTGTCCAGCCGCAATGACAGCCAGATCGTCAGCCTCATCGTCACCGTGGCCCTGTGCGGGGTGTTCTATCTGATCGGCGCCGAGCCGGTCACCGCCCTGGCCGGCAACCGGCTGGGCGAGCTGCTGCGCCTGCTGGGCGCCGGCGCGCGCTTCCAGTCCATCACCCGCGGGGTCATCGACCTGCGCGACCTGTACTACTACCTGAGCATCACAGGCACCTTCCTGGTGCTCAACGTGTACGGCCTGGAGCGGCTGCGCTGGAGCGCGGCCCCCGGGCGGCGCCGGCGGCACCGCGCCTGGCAGGCGGCCACCGCGCTCCTGGTGCTCAACCTGCTGGCCGGCAACCTGTGGCTGCAGCAGATCGGCTGGGCGCGCGCCGACGTCACCGCCGGCCGCCTCTACTCGCTGTCGCCCGCCACGCGCACGGTGCTGAAGCAGCTGCGCGAGCCGCTGCTCATCCGCGGCTACTTCAGCGCCCGCACCCACCCGCTGCTGGCGCTGCTGGTGCCCCAGCTCAAGGACCTGCTGCGCGAGTACGCCGTGGCCGGCAACGGGCGCGTCAAGGTGGAGTTCATCGACCCGCTGGAGGACGCCCAGGCCCAGGAGGAGGCGGCCCGCAAGTACGGCATCGAGCCGGTGCCCTTCCAGACCGCCAGCAAGTACCAGGCGGCGGTGGTCAACTCCTACTTCGACGTGGTGGTGCAGTACGGCGACCAGCACGAGAAGCTGGGCTTCCGTGACCTGATCGAGGTCAAGCTGCGCAGCGAGACCGACCTGGACGTGACCCTGCGCAACCCGGAGTACGACATCACGCGGGCCATCAAGAAGGTCATGCAGGCCTACCAGGCGGGCGGCAACCTGTTCCGCGACCTGCCGCGGCCGGTCACCTTCCGCGGCTTCATCTCCGCCGACGAGCGTCTGCCCGGGCCGCTGCGCGAGCTGCGCCACCAGCTGGACGACGTGCTGGCCGAGTTCCGCCGCCAGGCCGGCGACAAGCTCCAGGTGGAGATCACCGACCCGGACAGCGCCGACCCGGCCGAGCGCAAGCGGCTGGAGGAGGAATACGGCTTCCGGCCCATGGCCGCCAGCCTGCTCGACCCCAACACCTTCTGGTTCTACATGGTGCTGCAGAGCGGCGACCAGACCGTGCCGGTGCCCCTGCCGGAGACGCTGGACGAGGCGGCCCTGCGGCGCGCCATCCAGGCCGCCCTGCAGCGCTTCGGCGGCGGCTTCCTCAAGACCGTGGCCCTGGTCACGCCGCGCGCCACCCCGCGCCTGCCCCAGCTGGGCCTGCCTGGCGGCGGGGTGCGCTTCGAGCAGCTGGAGAAAGCCCTGGCCGCCAACCACAAGGTGGTGCACACCGACCTCAAGCGCGGCTTCGTGCCGCCCGAGGCCGACCTGCTGCTGGTGGTGGCCCCGCAGCAGCTGGACGAGAAGCAGCGCTTCGCCATCGACCAGTTCCTCATGCAGGGCGGCACGGTCATCCTGGCCACCTCGCCCTTCGACATCACCACCAGCGGCGCCGTCAGGGGCCGTAAAGTGGACTCCGGCCTGGCCGACTGGCTCAAGGGGCAGGGCATCACCATCCGCCCCGAGCTGGTGCTGGACCCGCAGAACGCCCGCTTCCCCATCCCCATCCAGCGCCACCTGGGCGGCCTGGTGGTGCAGGAGCTGCAGATGGTGGAATACCCCTACTTCGTGGACATCCGCCCCGAGGGCATGGCCCGCGGGCACGGCATCACCGCCGGCCTGCCGCAGGTCACCCTCACCTGGGCCTCGCCCATCGAGCTGGCCGACGACCTCCAGGGCCGCCGGGCGACCCGCCTGCTGCACAGCAGCGCCGACAGCTGGACCGACGGCACCCTCAGCCTGCAGCCGGACTTCCAGCGCTGGCCGCACTGGGGCTTCCCGCCGCGTCAGGACCGCGGCGCGCGCCTGCTGGGCGTGATGCTGGAAGGGCGCTTCACCTCCGCCTTCCAGGGCCGGCCTTCGCCCCTGCTGGAAAAGCCGGCCGAGGACGAGGGCAAGAAGAAAGGCGCCGAGGCCGACCCGCCCGACCCGGTGCTGGCCTCGGTCATCGACCACTCGCCCGAGTCGGCGCGGCTCATCGTCTTCGCCTCCAACAGCTTCCTCAGCGACGAGGTGCTGGACCTGGCCACCATGGCCAACGGCACCCGCTACCTCAACCCGCTGCAGCTGGTGGAGAACGCCGTGGACTGGTCGCTGGAGGACCGCGCCCTGCTGTCCATCCGCAGCCGCGCCCACTACTCGCGTTTCCTGGCGCCCCTGTCGCGCCGTGAGCAGATGTTCTGGGAATACCTCAACTACGGGCTGGCCCTGCTCGGCCTGGCGCTGGTGTACGCCGTGCAACGCGCCCTGCGCCGCCGCGCCACCCGGCGCTGGGCCGCTCTGCTGGAAGGGAGGGCCTGACCATGACGCGTCGTCTCACCCTGCTCACTGTCCTGCTGCTCATCCAGCTGGCCCTGGCCGCCGGGCTGGCCTGGCGCCACCAGCGGCTGGCCGCCCCCGCCCGGCCCACCCCCCTGCTGGCGGTGGACAAGTCCCAGGTGGACGGCATCGCCATCGACGACGGCCACGGCCAGCAGGTCACCCTGCAGCGCCAGGGGGGCGGCTGGCAGGTGCGCGAGCTGGACGGCTTCCCGGCCAGCGCCGCGCGCATCGACGGCCTGCTCGCGCGGCTGGCCGACCTGCAGCGGGGCTGGCCGGTAGCCACCAGCGAGGACGCCCTGCGCCGCTTCCAGGTGGCCGCCGACCGCTACCAGCGGCGCATCCGCCTGCGCGCCGGCGAGCGCGTGCTGGCCACCCTCTACCTGGGCACCTCGCCCGGCTTCCGCCAGATCCACGCCCGCGCCGACGGCGACGATGCCGTGTACGCCGTGGCCTTCAACGCCTTCGACGCCCCCGCCCGGCCCGACGACTGGGCAGACCGCCAGGTGCTGCACCTGCGCGAGGGCGACATCGCCGCCATCCACTACCCCGACTTCACCCTGCGGCGCGACGACCAGGGCCAGTACACCCTGGCCGACGCCGGCGACGGCGAGCGCCTGGACGTGGGCGCCGCCCGCCAGCTGGCGCGGCGCATCGCCGAACTGGGCTTTCTCGGCGTGCTGGGCCGCCAGGCCCCGGCCGGCGTGGACCTCGACCACCCGGCCCTGCGCTTCACGGTGGACCGGCCCGGCGGCAAGGCGCCGCTGACCTACACCCTGGCGCCGCTGCCGGCCCCCAAGGCGACCAGCAAGGACGGCAAGAAGAAGGTCGAGGACACGCCGCGGGACTGGGTGCTGAAGCGCAGCGACCTGCCCTGGCACCTCAAGCTGTCCTCGTTCATGGCCAAAGACCTGCAAGTGCAGCGCGCCGATCTGCTGGTCAAGGCCGAAGAAGAAAAGGGAAAGAAAGGAGGAGTAGGCGCGATCAAGCGCAGCGGATCGCGCAAATGACGGTGCCCTGTGGCAGGGCCCGAATGCCGGGTCCGCTGCGCTTGACCCGGCCTACGGAACGAACGGCGCGGCGTGCCCGATCAATGGCACCCCGCCGCTCAGGGCAGTCCGAACGCCGGGTCCGCTGCGCTCGACCCGGCCTACGGAACGAACGGCGCGGTGGGCCCGATCGATGGCGTCCCACCGCTCAGGGTAGGTGGCGCTCGTCGTCGCGCGGGGCGCGGGTGAATTCACCCTCATACACGTTGCCGCCGCCAGCCGCAGGGCCGGCCGGCCCGCCGGGCGGTGGGCCGCCGCGCAGGATGCGCACGTGCAGGCGGGCCAGCAGCCAGCGGATCACCCAGCGCCGCGTCCAGGGCAGCAGGCACAGCAGGCCGACGAAGTCGGTGAAGAAGCCGGGCGTGAGCAGCAGCGCGCCGCCGAAGGCCAGCGCCAGGCCCTCCATCATCTCCTGGGCCGGGATCTCGCCGCGCGCCAGGCGCTGCTGGTAGCGTGTCAGGGTGGCCAGCCCCTGCTGGCGCAGCAGGGCGGCGCCCAGCGCGGCGGTGAGCAGCACCAGGCCGATGGTGGACAGGGCGCCGATCACACTGCCCACCTTGATGAGCAGGTAGATCTCCAAGACGGGAACGGCGACGAACAGGAACAGCAGGGGCATGGCGGACCGGGAATACGGGCGAGGGGATGAACGTCATAGTAGCACGGGGTTGCTTGACAAGCCCCGGGACCGGCCCGACCCTATCCTAGGCCATCACACGGAGGGTCCCGACGCCATGCGCGCCTATCTGCCCCTGTTCCTCATCACCATCGCCTTCGCCCTGCTGAGCAACCTGAACAGCCTGGCCGGCGCGGACGCCAGCGACTTCTTCGACGACAGCTTCGGCGACCTGCAGGAGGAGCTGGCCATCGCCCGCCAGGAGGGCAAGCAGGGCGTCATGCTGTTCTTCGAGACCGAAGACTGCCCCTTCTGCCACCGCATGAAGCGCGACGTGTTCAGCCGCCCCGAGGTGCAGAAATATTTCCATCAGCACTTCCGCCTCATCCCCATCGACATCGAGGGCGACGTGGAGATCACCGACTTCCAGGGCCACCCCACCACCATGAAGGCCTTCGCCGCCAAGCACCGCGTGCGCGCCACGCCGGTCATGGCCTTCTTCGACCTGGACGGCAAGCGCGTGGCCACCTACATCGGCGCCACCCGCGACGCCGAGGAGTTCCTCCTGCTGGGCGAGTTCGTGGCCGACGGCCACTACAAGACCACCAACTTCGTCAGGTTCAAGCGCGCCCGGCGTCGCGCGCAGCGGGGCTGACCCTCGGCCATGCGGCGCCTGGCCATCCTGTGCTTCAGCGCCTGTCTCGCCTCGGCCCGCCTGAGTGCCGAGCCCGCCCCGCTCCCCGAGCCGCTCAGCCTGCCCGCCGCCCTGGCGGCCATCCCCGCCGACCACCCGGACCTGCTGGCCGCCCGCGCCGAGCGTGACGCCGCGGCCGCTGCCCTCACCCGCGCCCGCGCCGGCGACGACCTGAACGTGGACCTCGACCTGCAGGCGCGCCGCATCCGTCCAGCCCATAGCAGCCCCGACCTACGCCACGACGACTCGCGCGCCGCCGCCAGATCGGCC
>JALVPS010000033.1 GCA_027031685.1 Gammaproteobacteria bacterium
CACCTCAACATCGACAATTACTTCGCCCCCGACAGCCGCCGCTTCTGGTTCGGCGCCGCCGACGCCGGCTACCTGAGCGACGCCGACGACCCCTTCTTCAAGCTGGGCGGCGGCCTGGGCGTCGGCCGCGTCATCGACGCCACCCCGCTGGCCAAGGTGCTGCGCTTCGAGGAGGAGCTGCGCGCCCACGGCATCGTGCGCGGCCCCATCTCCGACGCCACCTACCTGGCCCTGGCGCGGCTGGTGGCGCGGCAGGACGAGTTCCGCGCCCGCTACGGCGAGGACGAATACAAGCCCTACTGGTTCGCGGCCATGGAGGAGCTGCTGCGGGTGGAGGGCGTGCTGTACCGCGACCGGCTGGGCGCGGCCGGCGCGCTGTACATGGACCGGGTGCTGTTCGACGAGTCGGTGAGCGTGCGCGAGCACGGCTGGCTGCTGCGCGGCGGCGTGGGCCTGGTGGTGCGCGACTTCCACGGCAACAAGGGCGACCCGTCCCTGGACGGGGTGTACGAATACGCCCGTCCCTTCGGCTGGCGCGGCCAGCTCATCGAGCGCCTCAACGTGTCGGTGCTGCTGTCCGGCGGCAACGGCTACCTGCTGGGCAACACCCTCAGCTACACCCACGAGCTGTCCAACCGCATCGACTGGGAGAACCGCTGGGAATTCACCTTCCAGGACGGCGACGACGAGGCCGACCACCTCATCAGCCACGTGGTCACCAGCACCTTCCACTACTACCTGACCAACCGCCTCAACCTGGACGCCACCGTGAGCGTCACCCGCGTGAGCGACGACATCAAGGACAACGGCAACGACGACACCAGCGTCACCACCTTTCTGGGCGTGCGCTACCGGCTCAGATAGACGCCGCCGGCGGCGGGCAAGGGCGCGGGTTGTGCACCGCCTCGCCCTCGGCCAGCGGGCCGCCGCTCTGCACCAGGCCCACCGCCACCGCGTCGTAGTAGGGATTGATCAGCTCGTAGTCGTCCATGATGGCGCGCAGGGTGGCCAGGTTGTTCCACAGCATGAACGCCACCACCGCCGGGGCGAGCGCCGCGGCCAGCCGGCTCGGCCGCCAGGCCGGGTGCAACGCCGCCGCCGCGGGCAGGACCAGGGCCACCAGCCAGTGCTGGCTGTACAGGAAGTACTCGTGACCCCACACGGCGTGGAAGGCCATGTTGAAGGCCACCACCGCCAGCGCCGCCAGGGTCAGAAACCCCAGCCGTCCCCCGCTGCGCAGCCCCGCCCACACGCCCGCGCCGATCAGGGCCAGCGCCAGGGCGCCGGGCAGCCAGTGCAGGAGCGCGCCGGCGTGCACGCCGGCGAAGCTGAAGATGAGCCGCCCGAAGCCGTCGATGTGGCGCAGGTAGCCCAGCGGGCTGAGGCTGTTCAGCAGGGCGAAGGGCAGGTCGGCCAGGCGCGCCAGGGAGAAGACGAAGAAGTCGTCCAGGCCGATGGCCCCGTAGCTGGTCTCGTGCAGGCCCCACACGCCTTCCTTCACGAAATTGACCAGCAGGTGCAGCGCCAGGTTGCCGCCCACCGCGCCGGCCAGGATCAGCGCCGCGGCGCGCAGGGCGCGCGGGCGCAGGTGCCAGGCCGTCAGGCCCAGCACGATGGCGAAGATGGCCGCATTGGTGACGGTGACGGCGGTGACGAAGAAGCCCGTCGCCAGCCATGGCAGCCGGGGCAGCCGGCCGCCGCGCAGGCTGCGCTCGGCCAGCCAGAAGGTGAGCGTGATGCTCAGGCCGCCCAGGGCAAAGTGGTCGGTGATACTGCCGAAGAGCAGGCTGCTGAAAGAGAGCGCCGCCAGCAGCGTGGCCAGCAGCGCCCGCACCGGAGGCAGCCCGAGATGCAGGAACAGGTCCAGCAGTACCACTGCGGTCAGGCCCAGGGCCAGCGGCGTGACCCACAGGGCCAGCGCGCCACGCAGCGCGCCGGCGTCCGTCACCAGTCCGGTCTTGGCCATGAGCAGGGCCAGCACCCGCACCGGCGCATGCACCAGCCACAGATTGGGATGCATGAGCGACAGGCCCTCGCCGCCCGAGCCCTCCGCGAACAGCCCGTAGCGCGTGGGCAGGTCGATGTTGAACAGGATGTCGTAGAAGTCGAAGAAGTGCCGCGTCCACAGGCCGTGCCCCAACCAGCCGGCGAGCGCCACCAAAGGGGCGAACAGGGCGAGACTGAGCATCAGACGGGTGTGGGCGGATGGCATGGGGCTGACCTCCGTGTAGCGTGTGGCACGACGGCCGGCCTCGTGGATGATCGCCGCCGGCCCGGACTTGGGAGATCCATTCTAGAACAGCGGCCTACGCGGCGGTGTGATGGAAATCGGGCTTTGCCGGCCCGGCGCCTTCAGGCGTCCG
>JALVPS010000034.1 GCA_027031685.1 Gammaproteobacteria bacterium
CCCGGGCCCTGGGGCAACGGGTAGCCCAGTGCCCGGGCGAACAGCTTGCGCAGGCGTTCCACCGCGTGCTGACCGGTATGGCGCCCCTTGGCCACGGCGATGGGATGCTGGTAGGCGTGCGCCGCCAGGGGTTCGCGCGCCGAGTCGCGGTCGAAACCGTAGCGCGGGCCGCGCGCCTTGCGCGTGATCCAGGCGCTCTTGATCAACCCCTGGGCGTCCAGCACCAGGTCGTACTCGCGCTCGCGCAACCGTTCGCGGAAGCGCCGCCACTCACCGCCGAGCAGGGCCTTCAGCGGCGCCTTGCGCCAGCGCCGCAGGGCCACGGGGATGACGCGGTCCACGGCGGGATGCCAGGCGGGGATGTCGCGATAGGCCTCCTCCACCACCCAGTCGAAACGGATCTCCGGCAGGGCGCGCCGGGCATCGGTGACCGCGGCGAGGGCGTGGATCACGTCGCCCAGGGAGGACATCTTGACGATCAGCACGCGCATCAGAGGTCGAAGCCACCCAGGGCGCGGATCACCCGGTCCGGCGTGAGATCGGTGAGGCAGCGGGTGTGGCCCAGCGGACACTCGCGCTTGAAGCAGGGACTGCATTCGAGGCCCAGGGTCTCGATGCGGCTGTTGTCGCTCAGCGGCGGGGTGAAGTTGGGATCGGAGGAGCCGTACACGGCCACCAGCGGGCGGTCGAAGGCGGCGGCGACGTGCATCAGGCCGGAGTCGTTGCTGACCACGGCGGTGGCCTGCGAGAGCAGGGCGATGGCCTGCTCCAGGGAGGTCTCGCCGGCCAGGTTGCTGCAGCCCTCCCCCACCTGCCCGGCGATCTCCTCCGCCACGGCGAAGTCCTTGCTGGAGCCCAGCACCCACACCTGCCAGCCACGGTTGCGCTTGTGGCGCGCCACCTCGGCGAAATAGTCGGCGGGCCACTGCTTGGCCGGGCCGTATTCGGCGCCGGGGCAGAGGGCCAGCGCCGGCCTGCGCGTGGAGAGCCGGAAAGTCTTCAGGGTCTGGCGCGCCACCTCGACGTCGATCTCCAGACGCGGCTTCGGCACCGCCGGCGGCTGGCTGTTGCCCGGCGGCAGACCGAGGGCGACGAAGCGCTGCACGGTCATGGTGAGGCGCTGCTTGTCCAGCTTGCGGGCGTCGTTGAGCAGCCCCCAGCGCATCTCACCCACATAGCCGGTACGCTTCGGGATCTTCGCGAAGAAGGGCACCAGCGCCGACTTGAGGGAGCGTGGCAGGACGATGGCCTGGGTGTAGCGCTTGCCGCGCAGGCTCCGGCCCAGCCGCCGGCGGACGCCTATTTCCAGTTGGCCGTGACCGAGGGGCATGGGGATGGCGTCGCGCACCTCGGGCATGCACTTGAGCAGGGGCTCGGTCCAGGCGGGGGCCAGCACGTCGATGACGCACTGCGGATGGCGCTGGCGCAGCACCTTGAACAGGCTCTGCGCCATCACCATGTCGCCTACCCAGGCGGGGCCGACGACGAGTATGCGTTGCGGATCGGACATGTGTTGCCTTTGCTGGAAGTGCGGCCTCGTCGCTTGCCGTGGTCCGGGCCTTTACTGTTTCACCACAGAGGACACGGAGGTACACGGAGAAGGGCGAGGTGTTACTAAGACAAACGATAACAAAGCCTCATTCAGAGCGTCCCACACGTCCCGGATCAAGGCGCGGCTCGCAGGGAATGGCTGGCCCTTTTCAAGAGCCGCAACGCCGAGCCGGGACGTGTGGGACGCTCCCTCTGGGCGAGCCTCTGGGCGGCCATCCGCAGCGTTGCGGTGGCTTGACAGGAAACCCACCCTGCCGGCGCCACCGCGCCTTGCGGGCTGACCGCCCAGAGACTCGCTGAATGAGGCTTTGTTATCGTTTGTCTTAGTATTGTGCCAGATTGGCCGCGCCTGTTGTGCCGGCCCTGGCGTCTTGGCCGGCCTGTGTGCGGTGTACATGAGTCCGCAAATGAACGCCAATCATTCTGGAGCATCGCTGTGCGCAGTTACCGCAGACCAGGAGTCGACTGACAAATCCACCATCTGGAGTGGCTGCGCCACTCACCCCTCATCCTGGCCTTCTCCCCTTGAAGGGGAGAAGGAATATTATGGGACGGCAATGTTCCGGGGCTTATTGGCGCCCATTCGCGTTCATTGGCGGACACACACCCCGCTAGCGGTTCAGCCACTCCATGTACAGTTTCACGCCTTCCTCCACGGTCTTGAAGGGCGCCTCGTAACCCGCCGCGCGCAGGGCGCTCATGTCGGCCTCGGTGAAGCTCTGGTAGCGGCCCTTGAGGTTCTCCGGGAAGGGGATGTATTCGATCTCGCCCTGGCCGTGGTAGGCGATGACGGCATTGGCGACGTCGTTA
>JALVPS010000035.1 GCA_027031685.1 Gammaproteobacteria bacterium
CCGCGCGCAATCGCCGATGGCGTGGGTGCCGGTGGCGCAGGCGGTGACGGTGGCCAGGTTGGGGCCCTTGATGCCCAGCAGGATGGACAGGTTGCCGGAGATCATGTTGATGATGGAGCCCGGCACGAAGAAGGGCGAGATCTTGCGCGGCCCACCGTTGAGCAGGGCGATATGGTTGCGCTCGATGCCGCTCAGACCGCCGATGCCGGAGCCGATGGACACGCCGATGCGTTCGGCGTTCTCCTCGGTGACCTCCAGCCCGGCGTCGCGGAAGGCGTCCATGGCCGCGCCGATCCCGTAATGGATGAAGGGATCCATCTTCTTCTGGTCCTTGCGCGGGATGTACCGGTCGGCATCGAAGTCGGCCACCGTGCCGGCGAAGCGCACCGGAAAGGCGGACACGTCGAAGCTCGTGACCGGGCGGATGCCGGACACGCCGGCGCAAATGTTCCGCCAGGCGGTCTCCAGCTCGGAACCCACGGGGCAGACGATGCCCAGCCCCGTGACGACGACGCGACGCTTGCTCAAGTCAGGACCTGCGATGGGGATGGCGTGGCGATGGCGGGGTCAGCCCTGATGGCTGGTGATGTAGTCGACCGCTTCCTGCACGGTCGTGATCTTTTCGGCTTCCTCATCGGGAATCTCGGTCTCGAATTCCTCTTCCAGCGCCATGACCAGCTCGACGGTGTCGAGGGAGTCGGCGCCGAGGTCTTCGACGAAAGACGCAGTGGGGGTCACATCCTCCTCTTTCACACCCAGTTGCTCGACGACAATCTTTTTCACGCGTTCTTCGATACTGCTCATAATGGTTGAATCCCTGTAAAAGGATGAATGGGAGTTGAGGGAACGGGTTGGCGTATTGTAGAGAAAAGCCCCTGCACACGCCACCCAACAAGGGTTTGAAAAGCGGCCAGTTTGCCGACGTTACGGCCTCAATGCATGAACATCCCGCCATTGACGTGGATGGTCTCGCCAGTGATGTAGGCCGCCGCCGGCGAGGCGAGAAAGGCCACCACGCGGGCCACTTCCACCGGATCGCCCAGCCGCCCCAGGGGGATCTGCGCCAGCAGCGCCTCGCGCTGGGCCTCGGGCAGGGCCCGTGTCATGTCGGTGTCGATGAAACCAGGGGCCACGGTGTTCACGGTGATGCCGCGCGAGCCCACCTCGCGCGCCAGGGAGCGGGCGAAGCCGCCCATGCCGGCCTTGGCGGCGGCGTAGTTGGTCTGGCCGGCGTTGCCCATGGTGCCCACCACCGAGGAGATGTTGATGATGCGGCCCTTGCGCTGCTTCATCATGCCGCGCAGGCAGGCCTTGCTGACGCGGTACACCGAGCTGAGATCGGTGTCCAGCACCGCGGCCCACTCCTCGTCCTTCATGCGCATGAGCAGGTTGTCGCGTGTGATGCCGGCGTTGTTGACCAGGATGGTGACCGGGCCAAACGCCTCGCCGATGGCGCTCACCACCGCCTGCACGCTGTCCGGATCGGTCACGTCCAGGCGCATGCCACGCCCGCTGTGGCCGGCCGCCGCCAGGTCGGCGCCGATGGCCTCGGCGCCGGCCTCGCTGGTGGCGGTGCCGATCACCGTGGCGCCCAGGGCGCCCAGCTCACGGGCGATGGCCTGGCCGATGCCGCGGCTGGCGCCGGTGACCAGGGCGATCTCTCCCTTCAGTGTCATGCCGTCATCTCCTCGCACAGGGCCAGCGCCTTGTCCAGGCTGGCCAGATCGTTCACTGCCAGGCCGGTGAGCGCGCGATCGATGCGCCGCACCAGGCCGGTGAGCACCTTGCCGGGACCGAATTCGATCAGGTGGGTCACGCCCTGCCCCGCCAGGCCACGCACCGTGTCGGTCCAGCGCACCGGGCGGTACAGCTGCGTCTCCAGGGCGGTGCGGATCTCGTCCGCCGTGGCGTGCGGGGCGGCATCCACGTTCTGCCATACCGGCACCGCCGGCGGCGTGATGCGCGCCGCCGCCAGCCGCGGCGCCAGGGCCTCGGCGGCCGGCTCCATGAGGGCGCAGTGGGACGGCGCGCTCACCGCCAGGGGCACGGCGCGCCGCGCGCCGGCCGCCTTGGCGGCGGCGACGGCCCGCTCCACGGCGGCGGCATGGCCGGCGATGACCACCTGGCCGGGGGCGTTGAAGTTGACGGCCTCCACCACCTCGCCATTGGCCACCTCGGCGCACACGGCGCGCACCGCCTCGTCGTCCAGCCCCAGGATGGCCGCCATAGCCCCCTGCCCGGCCGGCACGGCGGCCTGCATCTGGCGCGCCCGCTCGGCCACCAGGGACACCGCCTCGGCGAAGTCCAGCGCCCCGCCGCAGACCAGCGCGGTGTACTCACCCAGGCTATGGCCGG
>JALVPS010000036.1 GCA_027031685.1 Gammaproteobacteria bacterium
GCGGGGCGGCGAACTGGCGCGGCTGCAGCACACGCCCGGCGGGGATGTTCTGGCGAATGCGGTAGCCGACAAAGCGGTGCGTATCATCCAGATAGCCCCCGCGCAGGCGCGAGACGTCGCGTTTCTCCAGCCGCACGTCGCCGGCGCGCAGCCGCTCGCCCCGCAACAGGGCGCGCGCCGCCACGGCCACCGGCCGCCACACGGCGATGCGCGCCTGCACGTAGATCTTCCACGGCCGCCCACCCTCGCAGGCCACGCCCAAGGTGGTGTTGCCCTGGCGGCGCGCGCCCGGCCCCCAGAACACCCGCAGCGGCTGCTCGCAGGCGTGCAGGCGCAGGCGCGCATCCAGCGGCCTCACCTCTGGGCGCACGTCGGGATCGTCGCCCAGCTCGGCGCGGATGAAATCGAGCACCGCGGCGCGGATGCCCTCCAGGGGCTGGAAACGGTCGGTGGCCGGGGCGGCGGACAGGGGCGCGGCCCAGCACCCCAGCAGGACAAGCAGACAGATGACAGTTCGCATGATTTCGACCCTCCATGGTCCAGAATGGCGCCCATCCTACTCAAAGAGCGGTGGTGACCGGCTGGACGCGCGTCACAATTGGCCGTCACCCCGGCAAGGCGGGCCGTGCCGGGCGGCGCCGGGCGGCAAGGACCTGCCCGGGGCTACGGGCAAGGCGCGAGCCACGGCCGGCCCGATGGGCGGCGCCGGGCGGCCTGCCTAAAGTCCCCCCGCGGGCGACCGATAAGCCCCCTGCCCGCGGCGCCACATCTCTGTTTGCCCGGGCCCGGCGGTCCGTCAAGGATCCGCCGGCGCGCCACCACCGGTCCCGGGGCACCACCGCGCCGGGCCGGAGCGAGATCCATTTGTCGCCCCGCCACAACCCTTCATCCCCCCGCCTCGCCGACCTGGCACTGTCCTTGCAGGATGACCAGCGTTCGCGATTCATTCGGAGGAAGCGATGCCCATCGACATGGACAGTTATCTGGGTCTGCACACGAGGGCGCTGCAGCTACGCTCGCAGCGCGCCGGCATCCTGGCCACCAACCTAGCCAATGCCGACACCCCCAACTTCAAGGCGCGCGACATGGACTTCCGCGCCGTCCTGGAGCGTGCCGCGCAGGACCCGGCGCCGGTGCGCATGCGCCGCACCGACCCGCGCCACCTGGCCCTGCCCCGGCCGGACCTCACGCCGGCCCGGCTCAAGTACCGCGTGCCACAGCAGGCGGCGCTGGACGGCAACACCGTGGACGTGCAGGTGGAACGCAGCAAGTTCACGGAGAACGCCCTCCACTACCAGGCCGACCTGCGTTTCCTCAGTGGCCGGATCAACGGCATGATCAAGGCACTGCGAGGTGAATGACGATGCCTCTGTTCAACGTATTCGACATCGCCGGCAGCGGCATGAGCGCGCAGTCCCTGCGCATGAACGTCACCGCCAGCAACATCGCCAATGCGGAGACGGTGGCCAGCTCGCCGGACAAGGCCTACAAGGCGCGCCAGCCGGTTTTCTCCGCCCTGCTCAGGCAGCCCGGCCCGCGCCAGCCGGCCGAGGTGGCCGTGCGCACCGTGGGCGTGGTGGAGAGCCAGACGCCCAACCAGAAACGCTATGCCCCGGGCCATCCGCTGGCCGACCAGGACGGCTACATCTACGAGTCCAACGTGAACCTGGTGGAGGAGATGACCAACATGATCTCCGCCTCGCGCAGCTTCCAGACCAACGTGGAGGTGCTCAACACCTCCAAGGAAATGCTGCTGGCCACGCTGCGCCTCGGCCAGTGACGCGGAGAGAGGCGCCATGACCATCATCGACAGCGACATCTACCAGAAATTCTCGCTGCAGCGGAATCAGCAGAAGGACCAGGACCCCAACCGCCTGGCGCAAGAGGACTTCCTGAAGCTGATGATCACGCAGCTCAAGAACCAGGACCCCTTCAAGCCCATGCAGAACGGCGAGTTCCTGGGCCAGATGGCCCAGTTCAGCACCGTGAGTGGCATCGGCGACCTGAAGAAGACCTTTGAGCAATTCGGCAAGGGGCTGGCGGCCAACCAGGTGCTGCAGGCCGCCAACCTGATCGGCAAGGAGGCCCTGGTGGAGGGCGACACGGTGCGCCGCGCCAGCGACACGGCCACCGTCGAGGGCGCCTTCGACGTGCCGGGCAACAAGGCCCGCGCCGAGCTGCAGGTGTACGACACCAGCGGCACCCTGGTGCGGCGCGTGGCGCTGGGCGAGGTGGGCAGCGGCCGCCACGGCTTCACCTGGGACGGGCGCGACGGGGAGGGCCAGCCGGCGCCCGCCGGGCAGTACCGCTTCCAGGTGCAGCTCACCCGGCCGGACGGCCAGTCGGAGGCGGCCAAGGTGCTGCTCTATTCGCGCATCGCCAGCGTCAACATGGACCAGGGCAAGATCACACTCAACACCGCCGACGGCAGCACCCGCGAGTTCGGCAGCATCGTACAGCTCCGGTGACGGCGCGGCGCGCCGCCCCGGCTGTCGCCACGCCGCGCATCCCCCGCTGGCGCGGCGGAAATCAGGGAAGAACAGAAACGACAAGAGGATTGTTATGTCATTCGAAGTTGCACTGACAGGACTGAATGCAGCCAGCTCGAACCTGGAGGTCATTTCCAACAACATCGCCAACGGCAACACGCACGGCTTCAAGCGCTCGCGCGCCGAGTTCGCCGACGTGTATGCCGCCTCGGACTTCGGCGTGGCCGCCAACCAGACCGGCAAGGGCGTGCGCGTGCTGAACATCCGCCAGCAGTTCACCCAGGGCGATGTGAAGTACACCGAAAACAGTCTGGACCTGGCCATCTCCGGCTCCGGCTTCTTCCGCGTGGCCGACGCCAACGACGGCATCGTGTACACGCGCGCCGGCATGTTCGGCCTGGATCGGGAGGGCTACATCGTCAACGCCGCCGAACAGCGCCTCACCGGCTACGTGGCGGACGAGAACGGCACCATCCTGCCCACCCTGGGCACACTCAAGGTGGACACCTCCGACCTGGCGCCCAAGGCCTCCAAGAACATCGACCTGGGCATCAACCTGGACAACACCAGCCCGGTCATCAACAGCGGCATCCCCTTCAGCCCGGACGACCCGGCTTCCTTCAACTTCACCACCGCCGCCACGGTGTACGACTCGCAGGGGGCCAGCCACGTGGTGAACATGTACTTCCGCAACGAAGGCGCCAACGAATGGAAGGCCTACACCTACATGAACGGCCAGCCCATCCTGTCCGAGAACGGTGACGGCGCCACGCCCAGGGCGGCCCTGCTGCACTTCGACGAGCACGGCAAGCTGGTATCGGTGGACGGCAGCCCCTCGCTGACCATCCTCACCGACTCCTTCAGCCCCGGCCCCGGCGTGTCACCCCTGCAGCTCACCCTCAACGTGGCCGAGACCACCCACTTCAACAGTCCCTCCGGCCTCAACAAGGTGGTGGTGGACGGCTACACCTCCGGCCGGCTGGCCTCGCTGGACATCGATAGCACCGGCGTCATCTTCGGCCGCTACACCAACGGCCAGTCCATGGCCATGGGGCAGATCGCCCTGGCCAACTTCGCCAGCGTGGAGGGCCTGCGCCAGATCGGCAACACCACCTGGGCCGAGACCTGGGCCTCCGGC
This sequence comes from Gammaproteobacteria bacterium, assembly GCA_027031685.1. GTDB lineage: Bacteria > Pseudomonadota > Gammaproteobacteria > UWMA-0217 > UWMA-0217 > JALVPS01. Next base: position 3,628 of record JALVPS010000036.1, read on the forward strand.
CAGCCGGCCGTGGGCGCGCCCGGCACCGCCTCGCTGGGCAACATCCAGTCCAGCGCCCTCGAGTCGTCCAACGTGGACATCACCAAGGAGCTGGTGGACATGATCGGCGCCCAGCGCAGCTTCCAGGCCAACGCCCAGGTGGTCAGCGTGGCCGACAACATCACGCAGACCATCATCAACATGCGCCGCTGATCGGGGCCTACCCCCGAATGAGACGCGCGCCCGGCCGGCGGGCGGGCCCGCCCCCTACAATGGGTCCCGCCGCCGGCCACGGCGCCACGTCAGCGGCCGCAAGACAGGAGCAAGGCAGCGATGGATCGCTTCATCTACACGGCCATGCAGGGAGCACGCGAGATCATGCTCCAGCAGGCCACCAACAACCACAACCTGGCCAACATCAACACCACCGGCTTCCGCGCCGACTTCGACGCCGTGCGCAGCCTGCCGGTGTACGGCCCCGGGCTGCCCACCCGCGTCACGGTGCAGGACGCCGGCGCCGGCATCGACTTCGCCCAGGGCGAGATCATCACCACCGGCAACGACCTGGACGTGGCCATCCAGGGCGACGGCTTCATCGCCGTGCAGGCCCCGGACGGCAGCGAGGCCTACACCCGCGCCGGCGAGCTGCGCATCTCGGCCAGCGGCATCCTGGAGACCGCCGGCGGTCATCCGGTGCTGGGCAACGGCGGCCCCATCGCCATCCCGCCCTACCAGAAGCTGGAGATCGGCGCCGACGGCACCATCTCCATCCAGCCCATGGGGCAGGAGGCCGCCACCCTGGCGGTGGTGGACCGCATCCGCCTAGTGCGGCCGCCACACGAGACGCTGAAAAAGGGCAAGGACGGCCTCATCCGCACCCGCGACGGCGAACCGGCACCGCCCGATGCCGGCGTGCGCCTGATCACCGGCGCCGTAGAGGGGAGCAACGTCAGCTCCGTGCAGGCGCTGGTGACCATGATCGAACTGGCGCGCCAGTTCGAGATGCACGTCAACCTGCTGCGCGAGGCCAAGGAGGCCGACACCAGTGCCACCCGCGTGCTGCAGCTGAACGGCTGAGCCGCGGCCCCGCAACCACCACCGGCGCGGCAGGGACGATCGCGCCGGCCCACATCGAATCGACAGGGAGAGCAAGACCATGAACGGAGCACTGTGGAGCGCCAAGACGGGCCTCGATGCCCAGCAGACGCGCATGGCCGTCATTTCCAACAACCTGGCCAACGCCAACACCACCGGCTTCAAGCGCGACCGCGCCATCTTCGAGGACCTGGTGTACCAGAACGTGCGCCAGGTGGGCGCGCAGAGTTCGCAGGACACCCAGCTGCCCTCGGGCCTGCAGGTGGGCACCGGCGTGCGCGTGGTGGCCACCGAGAAGCTGTTCACCCAGGGCAACCTGGTGCAGACCAACAACCCGCTGGACCTGGCCATCCAGGGCCGCGGCTTCTTCGAGATCCTCATGCCGGACGGCTCGGTGGCCTACACCCGCGACGGCTCCTTCCACCTCAACAACCAGGGCCAGGTGGTCAACTCCAGCGGCTACGTGCTGCAGCCCGGCATCACCGTGCCGGAGAACGCCCTGAGCGTGACCGTGGCCGTGGACGGCACCGTGTCGGCCACCATCCCCGGCCAGACCCAGCCCACCCAGCTGGGCCAGCTGCAGCTGGTGGACTTCGTCAACCCGGCCGGCCTGCAGGCGCGTGGCCAGAACCTGTACGTGGAGACCGCCGCCAGCGGCTCGCCGCAGCCCAGCGCGCCCGGCACCAACGGCGTGGGCACCCTGCTGCAGGGCTCGCTGGAAACCTCCAACGTCAACGTGGTGGAAGAGCTGGTGTCGATGATCGAGACCCAGCGCGCCTACGAGCTGAACTCCAAGGCCATCTCCACCACCGACGGCATGCTGCAGTTCGCCAACAACAATCTGTGACGCCCGCCATGAGACCGATGCGTCCCCTCCGCGGCGGCCTGGCCCTGTGGGCGCTGGCCGCCCTGGGCGGCTGCACCATCGTCCAGCCGCCGCTCTCCGACCCGGCCTACGGCCCGGTGCCGCCGGTCATGCCGCCCCCCGCGCAGAACGCCGACGGGTCCATCTACAACAGCTACACCAACCGTTTCCTGTTCGAGGACCTGCGCGCGCGGCGGGTGGGCGACGTGCTCACCATCCTGCTGGAGGAGAAGACCGACGCCGCCAAGAAGGCCAGCACGGCCACCAAGAAGAGCGCCAAGGTGGACGTCAACGCGCCCACCCTGTTCGGGCGCGACATCAAGCTGGGCGGTCGCCCGGTGCTGAACAACTCGCTCAGCTCCTCGGCCGACTTCTCCGGCGACGGCAGCTCCAGCCAGAGCAACAGCCTCAAGGGCAGCATCACGGTGAGCGTGGCGCGCGTGCTGCCCAACGGCTACCTGCTGGTGCGCGGCGAGAAGCTGCTGTCCCTCAACCAGGGCAGCGAGGTGGTGCGCTTCTCCGGCATCGTGCGCCCCTACGACATCGCACCCGACAACACCGTGCCCTCCACCAAGGTGGCCAATGCGCGCATCACCTACCGCGGGCGCGGCATCGTGGCCGACAGCAACGCCGCCGGCTGGCTGACGCGCTTCTTCCATCACCCCATCTGGCCCTTCTGACCACACGGACAACGAACCGCCCATGAACACACTCCGCCAAGCTACCCGTCACGCCACGCGCCGCTGGCGGCGCGCCCTGGCCCTGACCCTGCTGTGCCTGACCGGCCTGGCCCAGGCCGAGCGGGTCAAGGACATCGCCTCCATCGCCGGCGTGCGCAACAACCAGCTGCTGGGCTACGGCCTGGTGGTGGGCCTCAACGGCACCGGCGACCAGACCGGACAGACGCCCTTCACCGTGCAGAGCCTGAAGAGCATGCTGGCCCAGTACGGCGTGACCATTCCGCCCAACGTGAACCCGCAGCTCAAGAACGTGGCGGCGGTGTCGGTCACCGCCACCCTGCCACCCTTCGCCAAGCCGGGGCAGACCATCGACGTGACCGTCTCCTCGCTGGGCAACGCCAAGAGCCTGCGCGGCGGCAGCCTGCTCATGACCCCCCTGCGCGGCGCCGACGGGCGCGTGTACGCCGTGGCCCAGGGCGAGCTGATCGTCGGCGGGCTGGGCGTGAACGGCAGCGACGGCTCCAAGATCACCATCAACGTGCCCAGCGTGGGGCGCATCCCCAACGGCGCCACCGTGGAGCGCAGCGTGGCCACCGGCTTCAACCACACCGACAAGCTGATCCTCAACCTGCACCAGCCCGACTTCACCACCGCCCAGCGTCTGGAGCAGGCCATCAATGCCAAGATGGGCAGCCAGGTGGCGCAGGCCATGGACGCCGCCTCGGTGCAGGTCACCGCGCCGGCCGATCCCAGCGCGCGGGTGGGCTTCGTGTCCTTCATCGAGAACCTCACCCTCACCCCCGGCGACGCCCCGGCGCGCATCATCGTCAACTCGCGCACCGGCACCATCGTCATCGGCTCGCACGTGACCGTCATGCCAGCCGCCGTCACCCACGGCAGCCTGACCGTCACCATCACCGCCGACCCCATCGTCAGCCAGCCCGGCCCCCTGTCCAACGGCACCACCGCCGTCGTGCCGCGTGACGAC
>JALVPS010000037.1 GCA_027031685.1 Gammaproteobacteria bacterium
TGGCGGTGCATCTGCTTTTGGGTGGCGAAGTGAGCCGCGACTGGGTGCGCGCGCCGGCCCAGGACGCCATTCTGGTCGGCACTCAGGACATGCTCCTTTCGCGGGCCTTGATGCGCGGCTACGGGCTGTCGCGCTATCGCTGGCCGATGGAGTTCGCCCTGCTCCACAACGACGCCTTCTGGGTGTTCGACGAGGTGCAGCTGATGGGCGTGGGCATGGCCACCAGCGCCCAGCTCGAAGCCTTTCGCCGCCGGTTGGCCACGGCGCGGCCGGCGCGCAGCCTGTGGGTGTCGGCCACCTTGCGGCCCCAGTGGCTGCAGACGGTGGATTTTGCGCCTCATCTGGATGATTTCCGGGTGAACCGGCTGGAGGCCGCCGAGCGCCAGGAAGTGGCGGTGGCGCGCAGGTTGGAGGCGAAAAAGGCCCTGGCGCCGGCACCCCTGGTGCTGGATGCCGAAACTGCCCGCAGCAGCGCCAAGGCCTATCTCCAGGGGCTCGCCGAGCTGGTGGTGGAACACCATCAGCCCGATACGCTCACTCTGGTGGTGCTCAACCGGGTGGCCCGGGCCCAGGCGCTCTATAAGCAGCTCAAGAAGGATCGCCGCCTGGAGGCGCCGCTGCTGCTGGTCCATTCGCGTTTTCGCCCCGCCGAGCGGATGGCGCTCAATGAAAAGCTCATGGCGGAATTCGGCTCGGGGGTGATCGTGGCCACCCAGGCGGTGGAGGCGGGGGTGGATCTGAGCGCCCGCACGCTGTTCACTGAGCTGGCCCCCTGGTCGTCGCTGGTGCAGCGCTTCGGTCGCTGCAATCGCCATGGCGAGCAGCCCGAAGCGCGGATCTTCTGGCTCGACATCCAGGATGAGCGCCAGGCGCCGCCCTATGCGCCCGAGGATCTGGCCGCCGCCCGCACGCGGCTCGAAGCGCTCGACGAGGCCGGACCCGGCCGGCTGCCGTCGGTGGAGGAAGCGGCCGACTGGGCGCAGGTGATCCGCTGGAGCGATTTTCTGGAGCTTTTCGACACTGATCCCGATCTGAGCGGTTTCGATGTGGACGTGTCGCCCTATGTGCGCGACAGCGACGACCGCGATCTGATGGTCTTCTGGCGCGATCCGGGCGATGCGCCCGACGATCAGCCCGCCCCGACCGCCGACGAGCTGTGCCGGGTGCCGCTGGGTGACGCCAAGCGCCTGCTCGACCGCCTGCGCAAGCAGGATCGTCATCCCTGGTACTGGGATCACCTGGAAGGCGGCTGGCGCCCTTGGCATGGCGGGCCGCGGTCCGGCCTGGTGTTGATGTTCGATGCCGCCTGGGGCGGCTACGATCCCGAATTGGGCTTTGAGGCCGGCCACAAAAAGCCGGTGCCGGTGCTGGCCGCTGCCGGACAGGTGCCCGAGGCCGATGAAGACGAGCGCCTCACCACCCTGGGCCGGGCGGTGGCGCTGGACGAACACCTGTGCCATGTCCAGGACCAGGCGCGGGCCCTGGCCGAAGCGCTCGAAGCGCTCGAAGCCGAGGCGCTCGCCCTGGCCGGTCGCTGGCACGATCTGGGCAAGGCCCATCCCGCCTTTCAAACCATGCTCCGCGACCATTTCGACGATCCGGCCGCCGCCGCGGAGCGGCTCTGGGCCAAGGCGCCGCGGGCCGGGCGACCCGACTACCGGGTGGACGGCCAGCCCCGGCGTCACTTCCGTCACGAGCTGGCCTCGATGCTCGCCTGGCTGGCCCACGCCGGCGACCATCCCCAGGCCGATCTGATCGCCTATCTGATCCTCGCCCACCACGGCAAGCTGCGGATGCGTCTGCGCGCCCTGCCCGGGGAGACCCTGCCGCCCGACGACCGGCTCTTCTGCCGCGGCCTGTGGGCGGGCGACCAGCTGCCCGCCGCCCGGGTCTGCCACCAAGAGGTGCCGGCCACCACCCTGGCACTGGATCTGATGCAGCTCGGCGACGGCCCTTCGGGGCCATCCTGGAGCAGCCGCGCCCAGGCCCTGTTGGAAGCGCTCGGCCCCTTCCGGCTCGCCTGGCTGGAGACCCTGGTGCGGCTCGCCGACTGGCAGGCCTCGGCGGCGGAACAGGAGGACGGCGCATGAACGCGATGCTGTTGCCCGGCTGCGCGCCCGTGCCCCTGGCCGGCTGGCTCCAGGCGGTGGGGCTGCTGCGGCTGGTGGCCGAGCAGGCCGACCCCAACGCCCGCGGCGCCTGGGTTGGGGAGAGTTTCGTGCTCCACAGCACTCTCGATGAAGCGGCCCTGCGCAGCTTTCTGCTCGATAGTTACCGGCCCACCCCCATGGTGGCGCCTTGGAACAAGGGCTCGGGCTTCTATCGCGCCGGCAATGCCACCGCCTTCGGGGTGCTGGAGCGCTTTCGCGCCGCCGGGGCCGAACGGCTGGCCGATTACCGGGCGGCGATCGAATTCGCCCATGGCCTGCTTCAGCGTCTGGGGGTGGACAAAGACAACCTCGATGCCCACAAGGCCGGGCTGCTGGCCCACTTCAGATCAGAGGCGCCGGCCACCCTCCTCCCCTGGTTCAACGCCGCGGTGCTGCTCGCAGGCGACGAACCGCGCTACCCGCCGCTGCTGGGCACCGGCGGCAACGACGGGCGCCTGGATTTCACCGTCAACCACCTCCAGCGGCTCGAAGATCTCATCGACCTGGAGACGGGCGATCCCAGCGTTGGGGCTGCCGGCTGGCTCGACGAGGCCTTGTTCGATGCGCCCCGGCCGGGGCTCCAGAAAGGTGCCATCGGCCAGTTCGACCCGGGGGATGCCGGTGGCCCCAACGCCAGCAGCGGTTTCGAGGGCGACGCACGCATCAACCCCTGGCGCTTCGTGTTGATGATGGAAGGGGCGCTGGGCTTTGCCGCGGCGATCAGCCGGCGTCTGGAGAGCAGCGATCCAGGCGGCCTGAGCTATCCCTTCACCGTGCGCCCGGCGGTGGCCGGCATCCCCGGTGCCAGCGCCGACGAGGAAAAGAGTGCCCGGGCCGAACTCTGGCTGCCGCTTTGGGAACGTCCGGCCGGCTGGCGCGAGCTGCGCATGCTCCTGGCCGAAGGGCGGGCGCGCCTGGGACGCCAGGCGGCGCGCGACGGCCTCGACTTCGCCCGTGCCGTGGCGGCCCTGGGCGTGGACCGGGGCATCGACGCTTTTCAGCGTTACGCCTTCTTCATGCGCTCGGGCAAAGCCTACCTGGCCACGCCCGCCGGCCGCATTCCCTGCCGGCGCAACCCCGCCGCCGATCTCATCGGCCAGTTCGAGCGCCACGGCTTTCTCGCCCGGGTGCGTGGTTATCCCGCCAACGACAAGCTGCCCGCTGCCCTGCGCCAGGCAGCGCGCCGCTTTCTCGACGCCCTCTTCCAGCAGGCCCGCAACGGCGCCGCTCCGCGCATCCAGGAGACCCTGGCCGCTTATGGCGCCCTGGTGAGCCGCCTGGCCCACCACGAAGAAGCCCCCATTCCGCCGCGGCTCGACGAACGATGGATTCATGCCGCCGACGACGGCGGCCTGCGCCTGCGGGTGGCGGCGGCCCTGGCGGGCATCGGCCAGAGACATGACGGCGCGCCGCCTCTGGCCGTCCATCTCCATCCGCTCAAGCTGCGGGGCGCCGGCTGGCAATGGGATTTGGAATCCCGCCACTGGATCTGGAAAGCGCCGGGGCTGGCGGCGGGCCTGGCGGCAGTGCTCCGCTGGCGGGCGCTCGAAGCCAGGCGTCAGGAAGCCTGGCCGGAGCGCCCCTTCGACAGCCCGGCGGGCCTCGGCGAGGGGCAGGTGGCGGCCTGGCTTGCCGATCCCGGCGCCGACAGCGCCATCGAAGAGCTGCTCCGGGGGCTGGTCCTGTGTCAGGTGCCCAAGCTGGCGGGAGCCAAAGAGCCGGCGCCCCTGCCCGCCGCCTGGTGGGCCCTGCGCGCTCTGCTCCTCGACCCCTGGTGGCTGCAGCAGGCCGGGCTGCTCGGCGACCAGGGGCGGCTGCCTCTGGAGCTGCGACCCCTGTGGCTGCTCCAGGCCGGACAGCCCCAGGCCGCCGTCGAACAGGCCTGGCAGCGGCTGCGTGGCGCCGGCGCCCCCCTCGCGCGGTGCGACACCGCCCCCCGCCTGCCCGAGCTGGCCAACCGCCGCCGCCTGCTCGCCTCCCTGCTGCTGCCGCTCGACGGCCACGCCATACGCCCGGGGCTGGGCCGACTGGTCCCGGAAGATGACCGAATCTCCACGGAGGAAACCGCATGAGCCTCGATTTTTCACCGCTCAAGTCCACCCCGCGCCTGCTGCTCCAGGCGCCTTTGCAACCGGTCCAGGGTACCCGTTTCCAGCCCACCGGCTTTCCCAACTTGGGGCCGGCCCTCTACGACGGCCCCGACGGCACCCCCATGCTGCTGGTGGAGTCGGCCCAGAGCATGGCCAACCGTCTCGAAGCGGTGTGCTGGGACGAAACCGCCGACGACTGGGTGGCGCCCCTGCGCGGTCTGCCTCTGGTGAAGGTGGTGGACGACCAGGGCCGCCCCCTCACCAACTCGGTGCTCGAAGCCCATCGGCTCAACTCCCCTTACATCCTCGAAGGCAAGGACACCAAAGTCCTCGACATGCTCAAGGCAGAGCTGGCCGACATGGAAGAGGGGCGGGTGGACATCCGCAAGCTGGCGGCGGTGCTGCTGCGGGTGGACACCAACGCCCTGATCCATGGCGTCTTTCTCGCCAAGAGCGACCTGGCCGGCGGGCGGTTGCGCCTGCCGCGGCTGCTCTCGGCCTTCATCGAAGCGCGCGACGTCCACGTCGCCCAGAGCGGCGGGGTGAAAAACGACGCCGTGGACCCCTCCGGCGACACCGCCCGCGGCTTCGGCAACGTGCCCTTCGCCCGCGAGGAGTACACCGCCCCCGAGATCACCGCCTATTTCAACCTCGACCTGGCCCAGCTGCGCGCCCTGGGGTTAGGCGAGGCCGCCGAAAATCTGCTCATCGCCATGGCGCTCTACAAGATCCGCCGCTTCCTCGACACCGGCCTGCGTCTGCGCACCGCCTGCGACCTCGAATGCCTCGGGCTCGAAGCAACCCGCCCCGAAGGCTACCAGCCGCCCGAACTGGCGGCGCTGGAGGCGGCCCTCCCCGGGCTGGTGGCGGCGGTGGCCGACGCAGGCCAGCTGGCCGATCCACCGGTCACCCAAGTCGTCTGGCAAAAGAAGTGAGCCGCCCATGATCCTGCTGCGCGCGCGATTCCCCGCCGGGCGGTACCACGCCACCCCCTGGGACAGCCACGTCAACGAAGGCCGGGTGGCCTGGCCGCCCGACCCCTGGCGCCTGATGCGGGCCTTCATCGCCACCTGGCGGCGCAAGCTCGATCCCGAAGGCCGGCGGCGCGACACCATGCGCCAGCTTCTCGAAGCCCTGGCCGCCAGCCTGCCGGCTTACCATCTCCCCGACAGCGCCCTGATGCACAGCCGCCACTACATGCCGGTGCGCGCCGGGCGGGTGGACAAGCCGGTGCTGATCTTCGACGCCGCCCTGCGCATCGACCCCCAAGACCCCCTGGAACTCCACTGGCCGGCCGACCTGACCCCCGAAGCCCAAGAGCTGCTCGCCGACCTGGCGGAAAACATCGGCTATCTGGGGCGCGCAGAAAGCTGGATCGAAATGGCGCTGGACGAGCCCGGCGCTCCGTATCCACGACGAGTATCCCGGAGGCTCGTGCTGTTTTACAACCGGGTGGCCGAGCTGGTGGCGGCGAAGCATCCCGACCTGCTGATCAAGTGCATCGCTTACCAGAGCTACGTCGCTCCTCCCCGGGATCCCGACCTGAAACTGCATCCGAACGTTGTGATCCAGTTTTGCCGCTTCGAGTGTCACAATCACCCGCTGTATGATGAAACTTGCCCGAAGAATCGAGATTTCAACCGGTACTTCCTGGGGTGGAGCCGGATTGCGAATCACGTGATCTTCTACGAGTATTACTGGAAGGTCTCGTGGCTGCATCTGCCGTGGCCGATCGTGCACACCCTGCGGGCCGAGATCCCCTACCTGAGAGACAAGGGGCTGGGGGGGATCGCTACGCAGTTCACAGACAACTACGGCACGCACGGCCTGGGGTACTACGTGGCGGCCAAGCTGCTGTGGAACGCCGACCTTGACGTGGAGGCGCTGCTTGCTGACTTCTACGCAAAGGCGTACGGGGCCGCAGCCGAACCGATGCGCGAGTATCATGAACGCATCGAGCGAGCGGCGGTCAAGAGCGGCATACACATTGCCAGCCAGCGGCCGTACGAGGAGATCCTGCAGTTGTTCACGCCGGACCTCCTGCGAGACCTGGACGCCGCGATCGCCAGGGCGCGAGAGCTGGCTGAGGATGAGGAGAGTCGGAAGCGGATTGAGCTCGCGGCCACCGGCCTGAAGTATACGCACCTGGTGGTCGCTTACCTGCGCAGCATTTCCGAGGTGCGACAGGCGATCCGGGATGACCTCTGGCTGGGCAGCGTGACGCCGGAACTGCGACAGGAGGCGGTTGAGGTCGCCGGCGGGCAAGCCGAGGCCATCCGAGACTTCCTGGAAGATCCCGCCAACCATCCCGGGATCGGTGGGCCGAACTCGTACACCGATCTTCTGGTCAAGCCGGACTACGTGGTCGGCACCTGGCGCGAACTCCCTCCCTCCGATGGAAAGGCGCGCTTGACGAAGGAGAAGTGGCTCGCGGCACATCCCGAGGCGCAGAAGGTGAAGCCCGGCGAGCGCTTCAACCTGTGGATCTACGGCAACGACCTCGACTTCGTGGGCGGAAAACCGGAACACACCGTTCTCGCCACCGACAATTCCGGCCGGGAGATTGTGATCGGACACGTGGGGACACCGGAGCGCCCCGGAGACAGGATCAACCGCTGCTACGTCATCCGGGATATCCCGGCGAGCCTGCTGAGCCGCGGAAAGCTGCGCCTTTGCATCACCAACGACGAGGGCGGGCCGTGGGCCTCGCGCATCTTTGCGCTGTACCTCTTGCCGGGAGAGGAAAAGGTGAGCGACGACCGCGCCACCTACCTAGAAGTGTACGGCGGAAACCTGCTCATCTACGCGCCCGACGACCAGCAGGGCTTTCCCTCCGGCTTCGGCCCGGACGAGAAGCTCTTCACCGCAGACGACCCGATCGTGCTCGTCCCGCAGGGCTGGACGCTCGTCAACCTAGATAGCGACCCTTTCACCTTCGACCGTTCAGAGGAGGCCGAGGTTCCCCTGCTTGAACCCGAGAGCATCGCCCTGGAC
>JALVPS010000038.1 GCA_027031685.1 Gammaproteobacteria bacterium
ATCTGGATGCGGCCATCGCCGAGATGATCGCGGTGGATGCTCCGGTGATCTTCGATTGCCGGGTGGCGGCGCTGGCCAATTGTTTCCCGAAGATCCCCTCGGGCGAAGCGCACACTTCGATCCCGCCGTCGGCGGGCTGGTCACGGCCCGATTCAACCGCCGGGGCAGGGCGGCTACACTCAGGCCACGCCCGCGCCGAGGAGACACCATGACCGCCGACCCACAGGCCCCCGCAGCGCTGCTCGACGACCTCCACCATGTCAGCCTGATCGTCGCCGACACGGCGCGGGCGCTGGCCTTCTGGCACGGCGTGCTGGGGCTGCCCGTGGACGAGTCCCGGCCCGACCTCGGCTACCCGGGCGCCTGGCTGACCATCGGCGCGCGCCAGATCCACCTGCTGGCGCTGCCCAACCCCGACCCGGTGACCGGCCGCCCGGCCCACGGCGGGCGCGACCGCCACGTGGCCTTCACCACCCGCGACCTCGCCGCCGTGGCCGCGCGGCTGAAGGATGCCGGCATCCCCTTCACGCGCAGCCGCTCCGGCCGCGCCGCCCTGTTCTGCCGCGACCCGGACGGCAACGCGGTGGAGATCATCGAACGCCCGGATTGACGCCGTTCGGCGACCGCCCGCTCAGCCCGCCAGCACGGCGCTCAGGCGGCGGCGCAGGGCCTCCTGCTCGGGGGCGGCCAGGGGGCGGTCGGCGTGGTCGGTGATTTCCAGGATGTCCTGGGCCTCTTCGCTGACGGTGGCGATGCGCGCCTGGCGGATGCGGATGCCCGCGTCGCTCAGGGCGACGGCGATGTCGGCCAGCAGGCCGGGGCGGTTGGTGGTGCGGATGTCGAGCACGGTGAAGGGCTTGCCCGCCGGCTGGCTGAAGTGGATGACGGTGGCCACGTTGAAGGCGCGCAGGTGGCGCGGCAGTGCGCGCCGGGGGTGTGGCTGGCAGTCCCTGGGGTCGTCCAGGTCGGCCAGCAGCCGCTCGCGGATCTCGGCGCTGCGGTAGCCCGGATCGCAGGGCTCGCCGCTGGCCTCCAGCACGTGGAACAGGTCCAGGGCCACGCCGCCGTCGGTGGTGTGGATGCGCGCGCCCACGATGTCCAGCGATAGCCGGGTGATGGCCCGCGTGGCCAGGCAGAACAGGCGCGGGTGGGTGCGCGCGCACAGGGCGATGGCGGTGGCGCCGCGCTCGTGGTCGGTGAACACCTCCACGTGGGGCGTGGCCGCCGTGGGGTCGTCCAGCAGGCAGCGCAGGTGGCTGGCGATGGCGGTGGGCGGGAAGCGGCGCAGGTAGTCGGTGTCGAGGCCATCCAGCAGGCGGGCGGTGCGCGCCGGGTCGGCCGTCCCGCCCAACAGGCGCAGGGCGGCCAGGCGGTGGTCGCTGGCCTGCTGCAGCTGGGTCTCGCTCGGCGAGGGGTGGCTCTCCAGCCAGCGGCGGGTGGCATTGTAGAGCTGGGCCAGCAGATTGGCCTTCCAGTCGTTCCACAGGCTGGGGTTGGTGCCCCGGATGTCGCTGATGGTGAGCAGGTAGAGGTAGTCCAGGCGGCGCACGTCGCCCACCCGCTCGCCGAACTCGCGGATCACGTCCGGGTCGCTGATGTCCTTGCGCTGGGCGGTGAGGGACATGACCAGGTGCTGCTCCACCAGCCAGGCCACCAGTCCGGCGTCGTCCGGCGGCAGGCCGTGGCCCAGGCAGAAGTCGCGGGCGATGTCCTTGCCCACCTGCGAGTGGTCGCCGCCCAGGCCCTTGCCGATGTCGTGGAACAGGGCGCCCAGGTAGAGCAGCTCGGGGCGGTCGAGCCGGTCGAAGATGGCCTCCGCCTTGGGTAGCTCGCCGCGGTGGCGGGGGTCGGCCAGGCGGCGCGCGTAGCGCAGCACCATGAGGATGTGCTCGTCCACCGTGTAGATGTGGAACAGATCGAACTGCATGAGCCCCACGGTGTGGGCGAAGGCGGGGATGTAGGCGGCCAGCACGCCCCAGACGTTCATGAGGCGCAGGGTGTGATAGACGCCCCGTGGCTGGCGCAGGATGTCCATGAACAGGCGGTGGGCGGCGGGATCGGCGTGGAGGTCGTCGTCGATGCGGCGCAGGTGCTTGCGAATGAGGCGGATGGTGCGCGCGTGCGCGCCCTTCACCTCGGGGTGGGTCTGCAGCAGCAGGAAGACTTCCAGCAGGGCGGTGGGCCGCTCGCGGAAGACGGCCGGGTCGCGCACGGCCAGGTAGCCGTTGCGCAGCTCGAAGCGCTCGTTGAGGGGCTGGCGGGGTGCCGCGTCGGGCGGCGAAAGGAGCTCCTCGTCGAAGTGCTGCACGCAGATCTCCACCAGCCGCTCCAGCTGCATGACGGTGCGGAAGTAGTCCTGCATGAAGCGCTCCACCGGGCCGTTGTCGTCGGCCCGGCCGTAGCCGAGGCGGGCGGCCAGCGGGCGCTGGTACTCGAACAGCAGGCGGTCCTCCTTGCGGCCGGCCTCGCGGTGCAGGGCGTAGCGCACCCGCCACAGGTAGTTGCGACCGCCGCAGAAGGTGTTGTACTCGTCGATCTCGATGAAGTCGTCGCGGCCGATGAGGCTGCGCAGGCTGCTCACGCCGAAGAAGCGCTTGGCCACCCAGGCCACCACCTGCAGGTCGCGCAGGCCGCCCGGGCTCTCCTTGAGGTTGGGTTCCAGCCGGTAGGCGGTGTCGCCGAAGCGGCGATAGCGGCGCTGGCGCTCTTCCATCTTGGCGCGGAAGAAGTCGGCCGCCGGCCAGAAGTCGGGCGCGTCCACGCGCTCCTGCAGGACCTGGAACAGGGCGGCGTCACCGGCCAGCAGGCGCGCCTCCATGAGATTGGTGGCGATGGTCAGGTCGCCGCGGCCGGCGGCGATGCAGTCGTCCACCGGGCGCGCGCTGGGGGCCACGTCCAGGCCACTGTCCCACAGCAGGCGCAGGAAGCCGGCCAGGGCCTCCTGCTGGGCCTCGTCCGGCGCGGGGGGGTGGAGGATGAGGAGGTCGATGTCCGAGGCGGGGAACATCTCCCGCCGCCCGTAGCCGCCCACTGCCAGCAGGGCCAGGCCGGGCCGGTCGGCCAGTCCCAGCTGTCGCCAGGCCTGCACCAGCAGCAGGTCGATGCCGCGCGAGAGGTCCTTGACCAGGTCGTCGATGTAGCGTCCCATGGCGAAGGCGCGGTCGGCCTCCGCCAGCAGGGCCTGCATCTGCGCACCGTAGGCGGCCGGCTCGGTGCCCAGGGCGGCGGTGGCGGCGCACCACTCGCCGAGGTCCAGGGCCGTGCCGGGCAGGGGGCAGGCGATGCGCGCCACTCAGATCTCCTCGCCCTGGCGCAGGGTGAGCACCTCGCAGCCGTCCTCGGTGACCAGGATGGTGTGCTCCCACTGGGCGGACAGGCTGTGGTCCTTGGTGACCACGGTCCAGCCGTCCTTGAGCAGCCGGGTGTGGCGCTTGCCGGCGTTGATCATGGGCTCGATGGTGAAGGTCATGCCCGGTTTCAGCGCCAGGCCGGTGCCCGGCTTGCCGTAGTGCAGCACCTGCGGCTCCTCGTGGAAGCCCTTGCCGATGCCGTGGCCGCAGTACTCGCGCACCACGGAGAAGCGCTGCGCCTCGGCGTAGCTCTGGATGGCGTGGCCGATGTCGCCCAGCCGCGCGCCGGGGCGCACGGCGCGGATGCCGCGGATCATGGCCTCGCGGGCGGCGTCCACCAGCCGCTGGGCCAGCACGGAGGGCTGGCCGACGCACACCATGAGGCTGGTGTCGCCGTGGTAGCCGTCCTTGATGACGGTGACGTCGATGTTGACGATGTCGCCATTCTTGAGCTTCTTGTCGCTGGGGATGCCGTGGCAGATCTGATGGTTGACCGAGGTGCACACGGATTTGGGGAAGCCGTGGTAGTTGAGCGGCGCCGGCACGGCCTTCTGCACGTTGACGATGTAGTCGTGGCAGAGGGCGTCGATCTCGTTGGTGGTCATGCCGGGCTGCACGAGGGGCTCGATCATCTCCAGCACCTCGGCGGCCAGGCGGCCGGCCACGCGCATCTTCTCGATCTCTTCGGGGGTCTTGATCTGTACGGCCATGGAATGGGATGTCCAGAAAGGTGAATGGCGGAAGGTTGGCAGCGGCCCCGGGGGGGAGTCAAAAACCCGCGCCGGGCATGGGAATCCGCCGTCGGCGGCCCTCAGCGCAACGGGCGCCGGGCACTGCTGACGATGGTGAGCGGGGTCTGCTGGCGGGGCCGGCTGCGCGGCGCGAGCACCGTGTCCACGCCGTCCAGGGCGGGGTCGGGATCGGGATGGTCGCGCAGGAAGTGCAGCCCGCGGCTCTCGGGGCGCGACAGGGCGGAGCGGATGATCAGGTCGGCCACCAGGGCCAGGTTGCGCAGCTCGATCAGGTCGCCATCGATGCGGAAGTTGGCGTAGTACTCCTGGATCTCGCCGTTGAGCAGGTCTACCCGGTGCTTGGCCCGCTCCAGCCGCTTGGTGGTGCGCACGATGCCCACGTAGTCCCACATGAAGCGGCGCAGCTCGTCCCAGTTGTGGGTGACCACCACGTGCTCGTCGGAGTCGGTCACCTGGCTCTCGTCCCAAGGCGCGAGCGGCCCTTCCCAGGCCGGCTCGTTGCGCCGCGCCAGGATGTCGCGGGCGGCGGCGCGGGCGAACACCAGGCACTCCAGCAGCGAGTTGCTGGCCATGCGGTTGGCGCCGTGCAGGCCGGTGTGGGCCACCTCGCCCACGGCGTACAGGCCGGCCACGTCGGTGCGTGCCGCCAGGTCGGTCATCACCCCGCCGCAGGTGTAGTGGGCGGCCGGCACCACCGGCAGCGGCTCGCGCGTCATGTCGAAGCCGTACTCTAGGCAGCGCTGGTAGATGTTGGGGAAGTGGCCGCGGATGAAGTCGGCCGGCTGGTGGGTGATGTCCAGATAGACGTGGTCGATGCCCAGGCGCTTCATCTCGTGGTCGATGGCCCGCGCCACGATGTCGCGCGGGGCCAGCTCGGCGCGCGCGTCGAAGCGCGGCATGAAGCGCTTCCCGTCCGGCAGGCGCAGCACGCCACCCTCGCCGCGCACCGCCTCGGAGATGAGGAACGACTTGGCGCGCGGGTGGTACAGGCAGGTGGGGTGGAACTGCATGAATTCCATGTTGGCCACGCGGCAGCCCGCCCGCCAGGCCATGGCGATGCCGTCGCCGGTGGAGCCGTCCGGGTTGCTGGTGTAGAGGTAGGTCTTGCTGGCCCCGCCGGTGGCCAGGATCACCCAGCGGGCGCGGAACACGTCCACCCGGGGCCGCTCGCGGTCCAGCACGTAGGCCCCCACGCAGCGCGGCGCGCCGGGTCCGCCCACGGTGATCAGGTCCACCGCCAGGTGCCGCTCGAACAGCTCGATGTTGGCGTGTCGGCGGGCCTGCTCCACCAGGGTCAGCTCGATGGCCCGGCCGGTGGCGTCCTCGGCGTGCACCACGCGGCGGTGGCTGTGGCCGCCCTCCCGGGTCAGGTGCAGGTGGCCGCGGCCGCCGCCGCGCGTGAAGGGCACGCCCAGCTCCAGCAGCCACTCGATGGCCGCGCGGCCCTGTTCCACCGTGAAGCGCACGGCCTCCTCGTGGCACAGGCCGGCGCCGGCGGTGAGGGTGTCCTGGACGTGCGACTCGATGGAGTCGTCGTCGGCCAGCACGGCGGACACGCCGCCTTGGGCATAGAAGGTGCTGCCCTCGGTGAGGGCCACCTTGCTGAGCACCGCCACGCGCAGGTCCGGCGCCAGGTTGAGGGCCAGGGTCAGGCCCGCGGCGCCGCTGCCGATGATGAGCACGTCGTGCCGGAATTCGTGCTGCTGTGTATCGCCGTGATTCATTTTGGTGGGCATTTTGTCATAATTTGTGGCGGGAGGAGCATTTGCAAGCCCCGCCACCGCCCGTTCCGGGCGGGGTGCGTGGGCGGGCAGATGATCTCGGGGCGTGTCCTCGCTCCGGCCCGGCACAAGAAATACGACAGAAGGCTCATCCGTGAAATCAGGCGCTCAGGCCAACGAATCCCTCTCCGACGCAGAACTGGTCAGACGGGTAAAAGCCGGCGACAAGTCGGCCTTCGATCCCCTGGTCCAGAAATACCAGAACAAGATTATCAACCTCATCAGTCGCTACGTGAAGGACCCCAACGCTGCCCGCGACGTGGCCCAGGAGGCCTTTCTCAAGGCCTACCGCGGGCTGGAGAAGTTCCGCGGCGACAGCGCCTTCTACACCTGGCTGTACCGCATCGCCATCAACACCGCCAAGAACTACCTGGTGTCGGAGAACCGGCGCGTGCCGGACGTGGGGGTGGACGCCGCCGAGGCCGAGCAGTTCGGGGACAACGAGCCCCTGCACGAGAAGGCCTCGCCGGAGCGCATGCTGCTCACGGACGAGATCCGCCAGGTGGTCATGGACACCATCGAGTCCCTGCCGGACGATTTGCGCACGGCCATCATGCTGCGCGAGCTGGAGGGGCTGAGCTACGAGGAGATCGCCCAGGCCATGGGCTGTCCCATCGGCACCGTGCGCTCGCGCATATTCCGCGCGCGCGAGGCCATCGACAAGCGGCTGCGCCCGCTGTTGAACTAAACGGATGTTTCGCTGCCTGATACGATAGACCGGATTATCAAGGTGTATAACCCGACATGAATACCTTACTGGAAGAAAGGATTTCGGCCCTGTTCGACGACGAGGTCGGCGCGTTCGAGGCGCGGCGCCTGACGGACGAGCTGCTGGGCGACCCGGAACTGCAACGGCGCTGGGGACGCTACCAGCTCATCGGCGATGCCCTGCGCAACGAGCTGCCGGCGCAGGTGTCCTGCGATTTTGTGGAGCGGGTGCACGTGGCCATCGCCCGCGAGCCGGCCCTGCAGGCGGCGCCCGGCGGGCGGCGCCGGCCGCGCTGGCTCAAGCCGCTGGCCGGGTTGGCCGTGGCCGCCTCGGTGGCCGGGGTGGCCATCCTCACCCTGCGCGGCATGGGGCCGACCGCCGAGGCACCGCTGCCGGCAGTGCCGGCAGTGGCCGAGTCACAGCCGGCCGAGACCGTCCCGCTGCCCGTCACACCATCCACGCCCACTCCGGCGGTGGCCAGTGCGCCCGTGCCGGCCGGCCCGGCGGTCAAACCCGTCAAGGCCGATGCCCAGGCCCCGGCCAAGGCGCAGGCCCCGGCGGAGGCAGGCGGCGCACGTGTGATGCGCGCGGACCAGCCGCTGTACGATCCGCGCCTGGAGAGCTACCTGGTCAATCACG
>JALVPS010000039.1 GCA_027031685.1 Gammaproteobacteria bacterium
GCCGATGATGTTGATGAACAGGATGAGGATGCCGGCGATGGCGTCGCCGCGCACGAACTTGCTGGCGCCGTCCATGGAGCCGTAGAAGTCCGCCTCCTGGGCGATCTCCTCGCGGCGCCGCCTGGCCTCCTCCTGGGTGATGATGCCGGCGTTGAGGTCGGCGTCCACCGCCATCTGCTTGCCGGGCATGGCGTCCAGGGTGAAGCGGGCGGACACCTCCGACACGCGCCCGGCGCCCTTGGTGACCACCACGAAGTTGATGATGACCAGGATGGCGAACACCACCAGCCCCACGGCGTAGTTGCCGCCCACCACGAAGTCGCCGAAGGACTCGATGACGTTGCCCGCCGCGCCGGTGCCGGTGTGGCCGTGCATGAGCACCACGCGGGTGGAGGCCACGTTGAGGGCCAGGCGCAGCATGGTGGCCACCAGCAGCACGGTGGGGAAGGCGGAGAAGTCCAGCGGGCGCAGGGCGTAGATGGTGGCCAGCAGCACCAGCAGCGAGAGGGCGATGTTGAAGGTGAACAGCAGGTCCAGCGCCAGCGGCGGCAGGGGCACGATCATCATGCCCAGCATCACCACCACCAGCAGCGGGGCGACCAGTCCGTTGCGACCCATCTCGGCCAGGGTCTTGCCGATCGAAGTGGCATTCATTGCCGATAACTCCCTGTCGTCGTTTCAGTGCGCGCCGGCCGCGCTCAGCGCTCGAAGCGCGTGTTGCGGCGGTCCAGCGCGGCGAGCTCGTCCGGTACCGGGAGGTCCGTCTCCCGGGGGCGCTCGGGCGGCGGCGCGCCGTAGGTCTGCGCCTGCCGGAGCTGGAAGAGGTAGGCCAGGATGCGCGCCACGGCCTGGTACAGCGCCGTGGGGATGGGCTGGTCCACCTCGGTGGAGAAGTATAGGGCGCGCGCCAGGGGCGGCGCCGAGAACACGGGCACATCGTTGGCCTGGGCGATCTCGCGGATCTTGAGGGCCAGCTGGTCGGCGCCCTTGGCCACCACGCGCGGGGCGCGGTCGGTGCCTTCCTCGTAGCGCAGGGCCACGGCGAAGTGGGTGGGGTTGACCACCACCACGTCGGCGGAGGGCACCGCCTCCAGCATGCGGCGCTGGGCGATCTCCCGCTGCAGGCTGCGCAGCTTGCCCTTGATCTCGGGGTTGCCGTCCGTCTCCTTCATCTCGTCCTTGACCTCCTGGCGGGTCATGCGCAGCTGGCGGCGGTGCTGCCACAGCTGGTAGGGCACGTCGATGGCGGCGATGAGCAGCAGGCTGGCGGCCAGGGCCAGGAACTCCCACAGCAAGAGGCGCAGGCCGTGCGCCACGGCCGGCCCCAGCGGCTCGGCGGCCAGCCCCAGGAAGCGGTCGCGCAGGTGCAGGAACACGGCCACCGACACCGCCCCCAGTAGCAGGAACTTGGCCAGCGCCTTGCCCAGCTCCACCAGGCCCTGCTGGCCGAACAGGCGCTTGAGGCCCTTGAGGGGGTCGAGCTTGTCCCACTTGAGGCCCAAAGACTTGGGGTTGAACTGCAGGCCGCCCAGGGCGCCGGGGCCGAGGAAGCTGACCACCAGCATGAGCAGCAGGAAGGGGGCGATCATGCCCATGGCGGTGAGGAAGTCGTCGCTCAGGCGGGCGGCCATCTGCGCCGGGTCGAACAGCGTGCCCCGCTCCAGGGCGAAGGCGCGCCGCCACAGGGCCACGGCCCGTTCGGCCATGAACGGCCCCAAGGCCAGCAGGCCCAAGGCCGCGCCCAGCATCATGAGCGTGGTGTTGAGCTCGCGCGAGCGGGGGACCTGGCCCTTCTCGCGCGCCTCGCGCAGCCGTTTGGGCGTCGGCTGTTCGGTGCGTTCCTGCCCGCTGTGCTCGGCCACCGCTCAGCCCCCCAGCAGCGTCTCGATGAGCCGCCAGGCGCCGGCGACGCCCTGCTCGAACAGACCCGGCAGGGCCGGCAGGGCGAGCAGCACGGCCACAAAGCCCACCAGCAGGGTGAGCGGGAAGCCCACCGAGAAGATGTTGAGCTGCGGCGCGGCGCGGGTCATGACGCCCATGGCCACGTTCACCGCCAGCAGGGCGATGACCGCCGGCAGGGCGATGGCCAGGGCGCCGGTGAACAGGTAGCGCGACCAGCCCAGCAGGCGCCAGGCCTGCTCGGCGCCGAAGTGCAGGGTGTCCAGCGGCAGGTAGGCGAAGCTCTGCGCCAGCAGGTGGATGAGGGCCAGGTGGCCGTCCATGGCCAGAAACAGCAGGCTGGCGGTGACCAGGAAGAACTGCGACAGCACCGGCACCGGCACGCCGTTCTGCGGGTCGCTCATGACCGCGAAGCCCAGCCCCATGGCCAGGGCGA
>JALVPS010000040.1 GCA_027031685.1 Gammaproteobacteria bacterium
GAAGTCGGTGTGCGCCTCGGGCAGGTAGAAGAGTTTCTGGATGCTGCCGCCCAGGCCGACGCCGAACCATTCGCCGCGGCCGAAGGCGATCAGGGCCTGGGTGAGCTGGAAGCCGCTGTCGAAGGGGTCGGCCCAGGGATCGATGAAGGAGGTCAGGCGCGCCATGCGGTAGGGGGCGGTCAGCACCAGGGCACCGGCGGCCCCCAGGATCAGTGCGAACAGCACGCCGAACTGCCACAGACGCACGCCGCCGAGGAACATCATGCCCAGCACCGTGGCGGTGATCACCGCGGTGGCACCGAAGTCCGGTTCCGCCAGCAGCAGTGCGCCGATCAGCGCCACCAGCAGCATGGGCTTGAGGAAGCCCTTCACCGAGCTGCGCACCTCCTCGCCGCGCCGCACCAGGTAACCGGCCAGGTAGACCACCATGAACAGCTTCATCAGCTCCGAGGGCTGCAGGTTGAACAGGCCCAGGCCCAGCCAGCGGGTGCTGCCGTTGATCTCGCGGCCCAGCCCCAGCACCGCGATCAGCAACACCAGGCCGAACAGCAGCAGCACCGGCCCGAGGCGCTCCCAGTACACCAGCCGGGTGCGCAAGACCACGGCCCCGGCGAGCAGGCCGACGGCGACGAAGGCGCCCTGCCGCCACAGGTAGTAGAAGGGCTGGCCGGTCTGGCGCTCGGCGATGGAGATGGAGGCCGAGGCGACCATCACCAGGCCCAGGGCGAGCAGGGTCAGCACCGCGCCCAGCAGCCAGGGGTCGAGCACGAAGCGGCCGTGGCGGGCATCCGTGAGGGGGCGCAGGACGGGAACGGCGTGGATGCTCATGGCTGCGCCTCCCGCTCGTCCAGCGCCCGCACGGCGCGGATGAAGGCGTCGCCGCGGGCGGCGAAGCCGTCGAACATGTCGAAGCTGGCACAGGCCGGCGACAGCAGCACGGCGTCGCCCGGCTCGGCCAGGGCGCGGGCCTGCGCCACCGCCTCGTCCATGTCCGCGGCGCGACGCACTGGCACCACGCCGTCGAGGACGTGGGCGATGTCCTCGGCGGCCTCGCCCATCAGCACCACGGCGCGGGCCTTGCGCGACAGGGGCTCGCGCAGGGGCAGAAAATCGGCGCCCTTGCCCTGGCCGCCCAGGATCAGCACCAGCGGCCCCTCCAGGCCCTCGATGGCGGCCAGGGTGGCGCCGACGTTGGTGGCCTTGGAATCGTTGTACCAGCGCACACCGTCGATCTCCGCCACCCACTGGGTGCGGTGCCAGAGACCGGCGAAGCGGCGCAGGGTGGCCAGCATGCTCTCCATGGGCAGGCCCACCGCCTCGCCCAGGGCCAGCGCGGCCAGGGCGTTGGCCTGGTTGTGACGGCCGGCCATGCGCAGCTCGCGCACCGGCATCAGGGGCTGCTCGCCGTGGGCCAGCCAGTCCTCGCCTTCGCGCTGGAGGAGGCCGAAGTCGTTGCCCAGGGGGCGACCGAGACCGAAGCCCACCGTGGGTCGGCCCGGCGCCTGCATGGCCAGCACCGCTGGCTGGTCGCAGTTCACCACCATCACCCCGTGGCCACGGTAGACGCGCTGCTTGGCGGCGGCATAGTCGGCGAGGCCGTTGTAGCGGTCCATGTGGTCGGGGCTGATGTTGAGCACCACCGCGGCGGCGGCGTCCAGCGACGCGGTGGTCTCGAGCTGGAAGCTGGACAGCTCCAGCACGTAGAGGTCGGGCTCGCTGTCGGTGAGCAGCTCCAGGGCGGGGCGGCCGATGTTGCCGCCGGTGCGCACCGCGCGGCCGGCGTCGCTGGCCATCTCGCTGACCAGGGTGGTGACGGTGGACTTGCCGTTGGAGCCGGTGATGGCCACCACCGGGGCCTTCGCCTCGCGGGCGAACAGCTCGATGTCGCCAATCACCTCGGCGCCGCGCGCGCGGGCCGCACGGATCAGCGGCTCGCCGACCGGCACGCCGGGGCTGACGATGAGGGTCCGGGCATGCTCGAACCATTCGGGCTCGAAGCCGCCAAGGGCGGCGGGCAGGTCGCCGAACTCCGCCTCCAGCGCCTCGCGGCCGGGCGGCTCGGCGCGGCTGTCGGTGACCGCCACGGGCACGCCCCTGCGGCGCAGGAAGCGCAGCACGGAGAGCCCGGTCACGCCGAGGCCCACCACCAGGGTCGCCGGCAGGGTCTGCGTCTCTTGTCGTGCCTGCACCGTCATCACGTCACCGGATCTTCAGCGTCGCCAGGCCGACCAGCACCAGGATCACGGTGATGATCCAGAAGCGCACGATGACGCGCGGCTCCGGCCAGCCCTTGAGTTCGAAATGGTGATGCAGCGGCGCCATGCGGAAGAT
>JALVPS010000041.1 GCA_027031685.1 Gammaproteobacteria bacterium
GATATGCACAGGGCTTGCGGCGACGTGCGTCGCCTGGCCACGAGTGACTTTCTTGCCAACAGCGGCAAGAAAGTCACCAAAGAAGCGCCGCCCCGGTGGCCGCCTTTTTCCTGCGCTTCTCGGCCTGGCCGGGGTTGGCCGACGCGTCCGTTCGCGCGGCCAACGCGCGCCATCCCTGGCGCGCCCCTGCGGGCTGATACCGGCCAGGCCTTGCGATGCTCGGGGCGGCCAAGGGGGAAGAGAGGGCGGCTCGCCGGGCTGCGCCCGGCTTCGCGCGTCAGGCGGTGGGTCCGGCGCTGCGCGCCTTGACCGCACCCTACCAGGGGGCACGTTTCGTAGGGCGGCGTCAAGCGAAGCGGACCCGCCGATTGGCGCGTCCAGGTGGCACGGCAATAAAAGTTTGATCGAGCCGTCCATGGCGGGGCGTGGGTGGCTTCGCCAACCCCCAGCCCGGCCGTCCTGGCCGGGCGTTCGCACCGCTGCGTTGGTCCACCGGACCAACGGTCGGTGCTCACCCGGTCAGCGCAGGTATCCCAGGCTTTCGAGCTTGAGCAGGATCTGGTTGGCGGCTTCGTTGGCGCTGGTGCGGCTGGTGTCGATGCGCACTTCGGGTTGCCGGGGCGGTTCGTAGGGGTCGCTGATGCCGGTGAAGTTGGCGATCTGGCCGGCGCGGGCGCGGGCGTAGAGGCCTTTGCGGTCGCGGGCTTCGCAGACGGCGAGGGGGGTGTCGACGTGGACTTCGATGAAGCCGCCGACGGCGCTGATCATGTGCCGTGCCTGGTCGCGGCTGGCGGTGTAAGGGGCGATGGGGGCGCAGATGGCGATGCCGCCGTGGCGGGTGATTTCACTGGCGACGAAGGCGATGCGCTGGATGTTGAGGTCGCGGTGGGCGCGGGAGAAGCCGAGTTCGCTGGACAGGTGGCGGCGCACGATGTCGCCGTCGAGGAGGGTGACGTCGCGGCCACCGAGGGCGCGCAGCTTGAACCACAGGGCCTTGGCGATGGTGGATTTGCCGGCACCGGACAGGCCGGTGAGGAAGATGGTGAAGCCCTGCCGGTGGCGCGGCGGATGGGCGGCGCGCAGTTCGGCCTCGATGGCGGGCAGGGTGAACCAGTCGGGCAGGGGCAGGTCGTGCTCGAGGCGGTGGTGCAGCTCGGCGTCGTCGAGGGTGGCGGCGTCGTGGTGATCGGCCAGCGGCACGAAGCGGGAGTGGGTGGCGGACCAGCCCATGGTACGCAGGGGGACGCCTTCGACGCCGATCTCGGCCAGCCAGTCGGCCAGCGGGCGGCCCAGCAGCTCCGGTTCGGCGGGGGGTGGGTGGAGGAGGTGGGTGGCGCCGTGGTTGCGGGCCACGATGGCCTGCCACAGCAGGGCGCGCGGGCCGTTGCCGAGGCCGCCGAGGGGCAGCAGGCAGAGGGCGGAGGTGGCCTCGGGGAAGTCGGCCAGCAGGTGTTCGTGGCAGCGCACGCGGGTGAAGTGGTGGTGGTCGTTGGGGTCGGCCTCGCCGGCCAGGGGCAGGAGCAGGAGGTTGGCCTCGCAGCGGCGCAAGGCGTCGGCGATGGCCTCGCGCCCGGCGCGGTGGACGGTGGCCTCGGGCAGGACGGCGGCGATGCGCCGCCAGCCCTGGCGGGCCAGGCGCTGGCGCAGTTCGGCGGGGGTGAAGCGCAGGTGGTTGAAGGCGTAGCGGTGGGGCGGCTCGATGACCTGCAGGGGGCCGCCGGCCCACCACTGGCCGGCGGCGTCCCGCCACAGGTCGGCCAGTTCGAGCAGGGCCAGCAGGGCGCCTTCGGGGTCGCACAGGGCCAGGCCGGGGGCGTCCGCGGCGGCGGCCGCGGTGGCCTCGTCCAGCGGCAGGGAGAGGGGCAGCGGCCAGGGGGTGCCGTCGGCCAGGCGCGCGCTCTGCTGCACGGCCTCGTGGTCGGCGCGCCCCAGGAAGCCGCGCAGCGGGGAGCAGGCGCCGCTGGCGATCAGCTCCAGTTCGGCCAGGCGGCGGGGGTCGAGGGTGCAGCAGGGGAGATGCGCGGCGGCGCGGCGGGCGGTGGCCGCCGCAGCGGCGTCGAGCTGGCAGGAGACCAGCTCGCCACCGTGGGGCGGGGCGAGCTGCGTCACGTCAGTCGGGCTGGTGCATCTGCCACGCCTGCCAGGTGTTGCGCAGCAGGGTGGCGACGGTCATGGGGCCCACGCCGCCCGGCACGGGGGTGATGTAGGCGGCGCGCTGGCGGGCCCGTTCGAATTCCACGTCGCCGATGAGGTGGCCCTCGGCGGTGCGGTTGATGCCCACGTCCACCACCGTGGCGCCGGGCTTGATCCAGTCGCCGTGGACGAGGTT
>JALVPS010000042.1 GCA_027031685.1 Gammaproteobacteria bacterium
GCGATGCGCCCGGTCGATGTCGCGCAGGCGCAGGCCCGTGTCGTCCAGCGGGGTGTCCACCACGTCCCGCAACCAGCGCTGCAGGGTATCGCGGTGGCGTTCGGCGTCGAGGCCGAAGCGCGGCGCCAGTTGTTCCGCCAGCTCGGCGGTCTGCGCCGCCACGTCGGCCCGGAAGTCCAGCCGCTCCAGCAGCAGGTGCAGGAAGGAGCCGACATGGCTGCCGGCGGGAAAATTCAGTACCGGGTCCTCGCCACGCGGGCTGCCGCCGCGGTGCACCTGGTGGATGTCGCGGGTCAGGGCGGTGAAGCTGGCCACGCGCCAGTCCGTGGCGATGTCGCCCGCGAAGGTGGCGGGGGCCAGCGCCGGCGGCCTTGTTTCGGGCGGCTCGACGTCCCCGTCCGCCGGCGCCGGCAGGTCGCACACCTCGATGGCCGGGGTGGCCGCCGCCAGCCGCTGCAGGTCGGCCGACAGGTCCGCGCCGGCGGCGAAGGCCTCGGGCAGGGCGTGGGCCAGGTCGTCGGGGGTCTGCGCGGGGTGCAGCAGCCAGCCCAGGGCGCTGGCGCGGGAGCCACGGCCACCCCGCGCCGACACCTCGCCCCAGGCCAGGTAGACCTTGGCCTCGGCACGGGTCAGGGCCACGTAGGCAAGGCGCACGTCCTCGGCCAGGCGCTCCCTTTCCGCCAGGCAGTGCTGCTCCGAGCCTTCGCGCATGGCGGCGTGCAGGAAGGCCCGCCCGGCCTGGTCGTGAAAGGGGACCAGCCCGCCCTTGAGCCGGGTCTCGGTGCCGTCCCACAGGAAGGGCAGGAACACCACCGGGTACTCCAGGCCCTTGCTCTTGTGGATGGTGACGATGTGCACCAGGGCCTCGTCGCTCTCCAGGCGCAGCTCGGCCTCCTCGTCGGCACAGTCGTGCATCTGCTGGCGATACCAGGCGAGCAGGGCATCCGGCCCCGGATGGTTCTTCGACGCCGCCTGCAGCAGCTCGCCGAGGTGCAGCAGGTTGGTGAGGCGGCGCTCGGCGTTGGCGCGGCGGGCGATGGCCTGGGCGATGCCGAGGCGCTGCAGCAGGGTCTGGAACAGGGTCATGAAGCCGCGCTGCTGCCACAGGCGGTTCAGCTCGCGCAGGCCGTCCACCCAGTCCAGCCAGCGCTGCTCGTCGAAGGCGATGGCGGCCATCCCGCCGTAGTCGTGGCCCAGCAGGTCGCTGGCCAGGGCGTTGCGCGCGTGGTCGCGGTCGTGGCACTGGATCACCGCCTGCAGCAGCAGCTCCAGGCCAAGCGCCTCGGGGCTCTTGAAGACCTTTTCCTGCGCGACGCTGACGGCGCCGATGCCGCGTTTCCGCAGCGCCTCGCGCACCGCCGCGCCCTGGTGGCCGGCGCGCACCAGCACCGCGATGTCGCCGGCCCGCAGGGCGCGATCGCCCAGCCGCGCCTCGCCGCGCGCGGCCGCCGCCAGCAGGCGGGCGATCTCCGCCGCGGTGGCCTCGACCAGCCCGGCCTGCGCCGCCGTCTTGCTCGGCGGCCTGCCCTTGGCATCGGCGGGGATGCGCCACAGGGTGAGCGGCGCGACGGCCCGCCCCTGCTCCGTGAACGGCGCGTGCTCCTTGCCCTCGGCCTCCGTGGCCGCGCGCACCGGCTGGTAGTCGATGGCCTCGCTGTAGACGAAGGGATCGCTGCGCCCGGTGAACACCGCGTTCACCGCCTCGATGAGGCCCGGCACCGAGCGCCAATTGGTGTCGAGGCTGTAGCGGGCCTCGCCGGCGTCGCGCTTGGCCTGCAGGTAGGCGAAGATGTCGCCGCCGCGGAAGCTGTAGATGGCCTGCTTGGGATCGCCGATGAGGGTCAGCCCGGTCTCCGGCCGGCCGAAATAGAGGCGGCGGAAGATGCCGTACTGCAGGGCGTCCGTGTCCTGGAATTCGTCGATCATGGCCACCGGGAAGCGCCGGCGCAGGGCCGCCGCCAGTTCCTCGCCCTGGTCGCCGTGCAGGGCCTCGTGCAGCAGGGTGAGCTGATCCTGGAAGGCGATGCGCTGACCCTGCTGCTTGGCCTGGCGCACCCGCTCCGCGGCGAAGGCGGTGGCCTCGGCGAGGGCGGCGGCGCGCAGTTCGTCGGCGATCTCGCCGCGCCGCTCCAGCACCCGCTGGCAGGCGACGAAGAAGGGGTCTTCGAGGGCCGGGTCCGTGCCGCGCTTCTTCGCCGTGGACTTCTCGTGCAGGTGGCCGCTGGCGACCAGGCGGAAGTCGCCGGGCAGGTCGAAGGGGTCGCCGGCCTCGGCCCAGGCATCCAGCGCCGCGGCCAGGGCCTCGATGGCGGCCGGCTTGTA
>JALVPS010000043.1 GCA_027031685.1 Gammaproteobacteria bacterium
CCTGCCAGTCGATCTCCAGGATCACGTCGCGGCCGGCCGCCAGCTCCCTCTCGACTGCCTGGCGCGAGGTGCCGTAGTGGTTGCCGAACACCTCGGCATGCTCCAGGAACTCCCCCGCCCGCACCATGCGCTCGAACTGCTCGCGGCTCACGAAGTGGTAGTCCACCCCGTCCACCTCGCCGGGCCGCGGCGGCCGCGTGGTATGCGACACCGCCATCACCACGTTCGCCAGCCGCTCGCACAGCGCGCGCACCAGACTGGTCTTGCCCGCCCCGGACGGCGCGGAAACGATGTACAACGTGCCTTTCGTCATCGACCTGCTCCCCCTTCGACTTGCCGGGGATGGTAGTGAGGCGCGCGGGCGGGAACAAGCCGACACCGATTCCCGGACGAGCCCGGCCATGAGGCCGACCGCTCGCCAGACGTGGCAGGGCCGGTGGTTCTGGGGGCGCGTTGGGATCCCAGTGGAACATGAAGGAAGGTGCCGGATGGCTGTCCTGGCGCGGCATTTTTCGGTGAGACGCACCCGTCAGGGCGCAAGGCCCCTCGGGCAGGCCGGCCCGCCACCCTGGCGCAAGGATTCCCGGCACTCATTCCCCCTGACAGGCGGCGCTTCAACAGGCCGATCCGATCCTGGACACACATCCCGGCGCGGAAGGCACGCTTGCCATCACAGGTCTCGCCGACCCGCCCAGTGCGTCCGGCGCCCCGACCAGCCCCGGCGCCGGACCGCTCCGTCACATCGGCAAGGCCCGGAACCCGGCCGCCCGGACAGGCTCACTCACCGGCCGCCTCCGGGCTTGTCTCCGGATGCGAAGAAACCGCACAGTCACGCGGCAGATCGTCCACCCCGCCGGCACCGGTGCGCAAGCGCTTGCGCAGCAGGGTGGTCCAATCCACCTGTTCGCGCGAATCCACGTCCACCCAATAGATGGACATCTCCTCCGTGCGCGGCCGCACCTTCACATCATACCCGCGCCGCCGCAGCTGGCGGGCCCGCAGTTCGGCCCTTTCCTTTTCCGTGTACACGCCCAGCGACACCGCGTTGCGCAACTCGCCCCGGCGGTAGAGATAGATGTCCCGGACGCCGGCGCGGCGCAGCTTGGCCACCATCTTGCGCGCCGCAGCCTGGCTGGGCAGCGGCGGCAGATACACCTGGTAGTCCTTGATGCGGGTACGGGTCTTGACGCGCACCGTCAGGTGCTCGGCCAGCGGACGCATGACCTCCTTGGCGCGCTGCAGCTCCTTCTGGCTGTAGAAGGGCCCCACCGTGCGGCAGTGCAGCGCCGGCTGATCGAGCGGCTCGCCCGGCGCAGCCGCCTGCTCGGCGGTCTTGGGCGCCGGCGTCCCGGTTGCTGGCTGTGGCGGGGGGGCGCTGGCAGCGGTGCGTTCCGCCACCTGGGCGTGGGCCGCGCCCGTCGGCGGTGGTGTCTGCACCTCGGACAACAGCACCAGGGCCGGCACGCCGGGATGCGCCGCGCCGGCGGCCGGCGCAGCCGGCGGCGTGTCCTTGGGAAGGAAGAAGTAGATGAGGTTCAACAGAACCAGGACGATGATGAACAGCCTCATGACAGTGCGAGCATCGCCTCCATGCCGAGAAACACCAGGTCGGGCTCCACCACGCACTGCCCGCCGAGCGCCGCGGCCACCACATCGGCATCCCCGCCGGTGACCACCACGGTGGGCGCCGCCTCGCCCATGCGCTGGCGCATCTCCGCCACGATGGCGCGCAACGCGCCGGCCAGCCCGACCTGCACGCCCCCCGCCAGGCCGCCGGCCGTGGAGTCCGCCAGCACGTCACCGACGGGCGCCGCCCCCTGCCCGGCCAGGCCGGCCGCCCCACGCTGCAGGCTCTCGCGCAGCAGGCGCAGGCCGGGGAACAGGCAGCCGCCCAAGTGGTCGCCGTGGACATCGAGGGCATCGAAGGTGACCACCGTGCCGGCATCCACCACGATGAGCGGGGCGCGGAACTGGCTGCGCGCCCCGAGCAGGGCCAGATAGCGGTCCACCCCGAAGCGGCTCGGGTCGCGGTAGGCCAGCCGCAGCGGCCCCGCCTCGGGTACGCGCAGGAAGCGTGGCGCGCGGTCGCACACCGCCGTCCAGTGCTCGCGCAGGGCGGCCTCGAACTCAGCATTGCGCACGCTGGCCACGCACAGCTCGCGCCCCTCGCCACTGGCGCGCAGGGCAGCGATCAGCTCGGCCACCGAACCGGCCCCGCCATAGGGGCGCCGATGGGAAGGGCCGGCCACCCCGCCCCCCCCCACCCAACCCCATTTGAAGCGGCTGTTGCCCAGATCGAGCAGGCAAATGTCGTTCAC
>JALVPS010000044.1 GCA_027031685.1 Gammaproteobacteria bacterium
GGCGGGGGTGGAGCGGCGGTTATACCGGCGCGCCGCGGGGAATGCAAAGGCCGGCCGTGACCGGCCTCACCAGATGAGGTCGTCCGGTACCTCGTAACCGGCGTAAGGGTCGTCCCCGGCGGGCGGCGGCTCCGGCGCCGGCTCGTGGCGGATGACGATCTTGTCCGGGTCCAGGGCGCGGATCTGCTCGGCCACCGCCGCCGGGATCAGGCAGCGCCGCCCGTCCAGGAAGGTGATGGCCAGCTCGCCGGCCAGCAGCTGGCGGCGCTGTTCGGCGGTCACGTACAGGCGCTTGATGGTGGTGCCCACCTGGAACTGGTAGGGGAGGTCCGCCGCCGGGTCGTTCAGCGCGTGGGCCCGGATCAGCTCGCGCACCTTTCGCCGGTTGGCCTTGCGGCGCGCGGCGGCGGCCTTGGCCTGGCGCCGCTCCTCCGCCTCCAGCCGGCGGCG
This sequence comes from Gammaproteobacteria bacterium, assembly GCA_027031685.1. Classification (GTDB taxonomy): domain Bacteria; phylum Pseudomonadota; class Gammaproteobacteria; order UWMA-0217; family UWMA-0217; genus JALVPS01. The sequence continues at coordinate 451 of JALVPS010000044.1, forward strand.
CGCGGCCCAGGCGGCGGCCAGGTCCGGCGCGTCGTCGCGCGGCTGCTGCGCGCCGCGCGTCCGCGGCGGGACGCCCCGGCCCTTGCGTTTCGCCTTCTGCGCCGGCGGGCGGCGCTTGCCGCGCCGGGCCTGCCGGAGTTGCTCCTCGGTGGCCAGGCCGGCCTTGAGCAGTTGTTCCTGTAATGCGTTCTTCATGGGATCGGGTCAAGCCTTCTGCAGGTTGCCATACAGCCGTTGGTAGAGTCCCTGGCCGCGGATGAGTTTCTCGTGCGGACCTTGTTCGATGATGCGGCCGTTGTCAAAGACGAACACCTCGTCCGCGTGCAGCACGGCGCTCAGGCGGTGCGCCACGATGAGCGTGGTGCGCCCGGCCAGGAAGGCGTCCAGGGCCTTGAGCAGGCGCGCCTCGGTGACCGTGTCCAGGGCCGAGGTGGCCTCGTCCAGGATCACCACGCGCGGCTCGGCCAGGATCATGCGGGCGATGGCCAGCCGCTGGCGCTGGCCGCCGGACAGGCGCACGCCGTGGCGGCCGATGCGGGTGTCCAGCCCGTCCGGCATGGCCTGCACCGCGGCGCGCAGCTGGGCCACCTCCAGCGCCTCCCACAGGCGCGTCTCCGGGTAGTCGCGGCCCAGGGTGAGGTTGAAGCGCAGCGTCTCGTTGAATAGGGCCGGGTGCTGCAGCACGATGCCCACGTTCTCGCGGATCACCTCCAGGCCGATGCGCTGCTGGGGCACGCCGTCGAACAGCACCTCGCCCGAGCGCGGCGGGTAGAGGCCGATGATGACCTGCGCCAGGGTGGACTTGCCGCCGCCGCTGGCGCCGACCAGGGCCACCTTGCGCCCCGGCGGGATGTCCAGGTTGACGTGGTCCAGCACCAGCGGCCCGTCGTCGTAGGCGAAGCACACGTCGCGCACGGTGATGCCCACCGTGGGCTTGTCCAGGAAGGGGTTGACCTCCGTGGGCCAGCGCGGCTCCGGGTGCAGCGCCAGCAGGCGGTTGAGGCGCGCCAGGGCGGCGCGCGCCGAGTACCAGGCGTACTGGATGTTCAGCACCTCCTGCACCGGCGTCATCATGAACCACAGGTAGCCGAACACGGCCATCATCTTGCCGATGGTCAGGCTGGAGAACAGCACCATGAGCATGGCCAGGGCGCGGAAGATCTCGAAGCCGGCCAGGAAGATGAAAAAGGAGAAGCGGCTGGCGGCGTCCGACTTCCAGGCATAGGCGCTGGCGTGGGTGCGGATGTCGGCCGCCTTGCGGTCCACGCGGCGGATGAAGAAGCGCTGCCGGTTGGCGGCGCGGATCTGCTGGATGGCGTCCAGCGTCTCCGCCAGCGCCTCCTGGAACAGCTCGAAGGCCTTGTTCTCGCGCCGCTTGAGCTGCTTGACCTTCTTGCCCATGCGTAGCGTGAGATAGACCACGAAGGGGTTGACCAGCAGGATGAACAGGGCCAGCTGCCAGTGCATCCACAGCAGCACGCCGGTCACCCCCACCAGGGTCAGCACGGCCAGGATGAAGCGCGCCACGGTGACGCCGACGAACTCGTCGATCACGTTCACGTCGGTCACCAGGTGCGAGGTCACCGTGCCCGTGCCCAGGGTCTCGTACTCGGCCATGGACACGTGCTCCAGGTGGCGCAGCAGCTGGTGGCGCAGGCGGTAGGTGATGTCCTTGGAGATGAGGGTGAACTGGCGCGTCTGGATGACGTTGAACACCAGCGAGCCCAGCCGCAGCGCCAGGGTCACCGCCAGCATGACGCCGATGTACAGGGCCGGCCGGTGCCATTCGGCCGGCAGCAGCCGGTTCAGCGTGTGCACGATCTGCGCCGGCCTGTCCAGCAGCACCTCGTCCACCAGCAGCGGCATGAGCAGCGGGATGGGCACGCTGATCAGCGCGCCGATCAGGGCGATCACGTTGGCCACCACCAGCGCGCGGCGGTGGCGCAGGGCCAGCCGCAGCAGGTAGCGCGCGTCCCAGGCGGGCGGCGCGGGGGTGTCAGTCGGCGGGACGCGCGCCATCGGGGCCCTGCGGTGTGGGCGCCGGCGCGGGCAGCGACAGCTCGCGGTGCAGCTTCACCAGCCGGCCGCCGGCGTCGATGTGGCAGATCACGCCCACGCTGCGCTCGCCGCCGTCCTCGTCCATCTCCACCAGCCGCACGCCGCGCACCACGTAGCCGCCCGGCGTCTTCTCCACCTTGCCCCAGCGCCGCAGGCGGGCGAACTCCGGGTACCGGGCCGAGGCCAGCGCCTTGTCGCGGCACAGCTCGATGGCCCGCTGCGCGCCCGGGTCCAGCCAGCCGCGCACCGTGTCGTCGATGACCGGGAAGCGGTCGCGCAGGATGAGCAGCGCGATCACGCCAAGGAAGATCAGCGGCGCCGCGCGCCGCAGCGGATGACGCCGGCGCCGCGCCGGACGGGGTGGGGTGGGCTTGTCCATGGCCGGCAGTTTCGCACATCCGCCGGCGGATTTTGATGGTGGGCGGCTTGCGCCGGTTTGTCGCGGATTGGCACCTCGCTCCTCGCCAGGGCCCGCCGCCGCATCCATCCGCCACCGGGCGCGTAGGTCCATTTGGACGGGGCCGGCCGCGCTCGGCTATAGTGCGCGCCATTTTCCGCCCGGGGTCCCGTGGCGGACGCCCCTGCAGCGAGGAGGCTCCCCTGTCCGATGCCCACATGAGCGACGCCCTCCACACCTTTGCCGGCCGTCTGCGAGCCCTGCGCGAGCTGGGTCCGGGCGAGCTGCTGCGCGAGACGCGCATCGGGCTGGAGAAGGAGTCGCTGCGGGTGGCGCCGGACGGGGTGATCGCCCAGACCGACCACCCGGCCGGGCTGGGCGCGGCGCTCACCCATCCGCGCATCACCACCGACTACGGCGAGGCCCTGCTGGAGCTCATCACCCACCCGCAGACCTCCGTGCAGGCGGCCCTGGCGGAGCTGGACCTGCTGCACCGCTGGACCTACGCCAACCTGGAGCACGGCGAGTTCCTGTGGGCCACCTCCATGCCCTGCCGGCTGCGCGGCGAGGAGAGCATCCGCATCGCCGAGTACGGCCCCTCCAACGCCGGTTTCATGAAGACCGTGTACCGGCGCGGCCTGGGCTACCGCTACGGCAAGACCATGCAGGTCATCGCCGGGGTGCACTTCAACTACTCCCTGCCGGACGCCTTCTGGCGCGCCTGGCGGGAGCGGCTGGGCGATACGCGCCCGCTGCGCGAGTTCCGCTCTGAGGCGTACATGGCCATGCTGCGCAACCTGCAGCGCTTCGGCTGGATCGTGCCCTACCTGTACGGCGCCTCGCCCGCGGTGTGCGAGTCCTTCCTGGGCGGCGCCCAGACCACCCTGGAGTTCTTCGGCCACCACACCTACTACGAGCACTACGCCACCTCCCTGCGGCTGGGCGATATCGGCTACCAGAACCGGCGCGAGGGCGAGCTGGGGGTGCGCATCAGCTACAACGACCTGCCGGCCTACATCGCCAGCCTGGAGGCGGCCATCACCACGCCCTGCCCGGTGTGGGCGCGCATCGGCGTGTGCGTGAACGGGGAGTGGCGCCAGCTCAACGCCAACCGCCTGCAGATCGAGAACGAATACTACAGCTCGGTGCGTGCCAAGGCGGTGGTGTCCGGCCTGACCAAGCCGGTGCGCGCCCTGCAGCGCCAGGGCGTGGAGTACATCGAGCTGCGCTCGGTGGACGTGAACGCCTTCGAGCCGCTGGGGGTGAGCGAGTACCAGCTGTGCTTCCTGGAGGCGCTCATGGTGTACGCCCTGTTGCTGCCCAGCCCGCCGCTGGACGCCGAGGAGCAGCAGCTCATCGACGCCAACCTCAACCTGGTGGCCCACTCCGGGCGCGACCCGCAGCTGGCCCTGCTGCGCCGCGGCGGCGAGATCTACTGCCTGCGCGACTGGGCTGGCGAGGTGCTGGGCGACATGGCCGAGATCTGCGCCTGGCTGGACGCCGCCAAGGGCACCGACGCCTACAGCCGCAGCCTGGCGCACCAGCTGGACAAGGTGCGCCACCCGGCGCAGATCGCCGCCACGCGCATGATGGACGCCCTGGCCGAGCGGCGCGAGAGCTTCTTCGAGTTCGCCCTGCGTCAGTCGCGGCAGATCGCCGAGCGCTTTGCGGCGCGCCCCCCGCAGGCCGCCGAGCGGGCCGCCCTCGCCGCCGAGGTGGCGCGCTCGCGGGCCGAGGTGGAGGCCCTGGTCGCCAGCGACCGGGTGGACTTCGCTACCTTCCTGGCCGACTATTTCGCGCAGTGAGGCAACTCGCCGCCGCGGCAGTGGTCTGTGAAGCGAGACGGCAACCCAAGGAGGCCACACACCCATGACCCGACTCTTCGCCTGGCTGCTGGCCCTGGCCCTGCTCACCGGCTGCGCGGGGCTGGCGCAGCGCCCCGAACCGCCCATCGTCAGCGTGGCCGACATCCGCATGGGCGATGCCAGCCTCATGGAACAGCGCTTCGTGGTCACCCTGCGCCTGCAGAACCCCAACGACTTCGACCTCCCGCTGCGTGGCCTGCGCTACGACCTCAAGCTGAACGGCCACGCCTTCGCCCGCGGCGTGAGCCCGGCCGCCGTCACCGTCCCCGCCTACGGCGAAAAGACCCTGCAGGTGACCGTCACCAGCAACCTGCTGTCCCTGTTCCGCCAGTTGCAGGCCCTGTCCAGGGGCGGCCCTCTCAAGTACTCCCTGGCCGGCAGCATCGGCATCGCCAACCGCCACCTGCGCCTGCCCTTCAGGCAGAGCGGCGAGCTCACCCTCTAGCAACTGGATTTCCGGAAAGATGGCGGTCTGCTGCCTCCGGGTCCGAGCCAACCCGCCGGGGCGGGACAGGTGTCCGTGCGTCATCGAGGGATCACTGCAGGTGATGCTGGGGTGTTTTTCTCGCCTGCCGCCACAATTTTTGGTCGAGCTTGAGTTCCTCGACAGCGCCTATGGCAACGATTCCTGTCAGGAAAAAAATCGTCTCTATATAGTCTTCTGCCACCTTGCGTTCCAGGAGCGAGCTGTAGAACGGTGGCTCGAGAGAGAGCCCTATGTCGTGCACGGCGATGAATATATCCCCTTCTGCGAAGGAGAGTGAGATTTTGTGTCCCACCCTTTTGCGAAAGCGCAGAATGCGCTCCATCATCGAGTGTGACAGGATGTAACGCGCCTCTATTTGGTCTGTTCCATAGGTAAAGAAATGTTCTTCAAATTCCGGATGGTCGAGCTTGATTCGTTCCAGCTTCAGGGAGTTGTGTGACAATGTGCCGCCGAAGAGCGAGTCGAAAATGCCTTCGATGGATTCTGTCAACACAATGGTGTGGCCATTGAATGTCTTCGGGAAGGCGGCGTGCAGAAATATTCCCTTGAAGATCGTTTCATACTCCGTGCGGGTCTTGGTTTCGGATTCGCTTACGCGTTCCTCGTATTCATGTTCTTTCTCTATGTGCACGGCGCTGAGTTCTATCTTTACGCCATGGACCTTGCCCGCTATGCGGTCCCTGCCGTTGTAGCGATCTATGCCTCCGTTGTGAAGCAGTTGCGATTTTCTGAAGATACTTGAGGGGACGTGGTCCCTGGCGGAATATGAAAGCCCCGGGGCGATGTGCTTGACGATGGAGCCTACTATCTTCCTTATGAATGCTTCCTCGTATTCTGTGCTTGTAACGACAGAGATGAGAGAGTAGACGACGATCAGGAACGCGATATATAAGAGGAAGAGAAGGATACTGATGTCGGGCTGAGCCCAGCCATATGCCAGGGCGAAGGGCGCCGTGATGGCAAAAACGATACCCCAGATGACGAGCGCCCTCTTCCTGGCCTTTTCCCTCTGCCCCTCAACCTCCTGTACTGTGGGCAGGAGGTCGCTGAAATAATACTCAATTATCTCCGTGGGCGTTTTCATTTATGAAGAGCTCTTGAATATCGAAATTTCTTCTTTCGTTTTCGTCGATGCTGAAGACCTTCTTGCGGCGATAACCCATCATGTTTGCCATGATGTTTGTCGGTATCATCTCGATGGTATTGTTATAGTCGGTCACTGCCTGGTTGTAGGCGCGTCTGGCGGCAGATATCTGCTCCTCGATTTCCGCCAGGGTCTGTTGCAGATGCAGGACATTCTCGTTGGCCTTGAGTTCCGGGTAGTTCTCCACTGCAACCATGAGGCTTCCGAGCATGCCGCTTATCTCTCTGTCGAGCTGCATCTTCTCGTCGTCGGATATATCTGGGCTTATCGCTCTGGTGCGAAGCTTCGTCAGCCTGTCGAGCAGTTCTCTTTCATAGGCCATGTATTTCCTGACGGCTGCGACAAGATTTGGAATCAAGTCGTACCGTTTTTTCAGTAGTGCGTCGATGCTTGCAAAGATGTTTTCTACCTGGTTTTTTCTCCTTATGAGATTGTTATACATCAAGACAAGAATAAGGACGATGACGCCAAGAACTATCAATGTTATGTTCGTCGTGCTCATGAGGGTTCCTCTGTGGCTGTGCTCGAGTGATATACGGAAGGGGCGGTAAAGACGGCCTCCCCTGCCGAAACCGGTTTGTGGGACCTGATGAACGGCAGTGGGAGGGACACCACCATGACCCAAAGATAGCGCAGCCGGATTTCGTGGGCCAGGGATGGATTCCCATGTTGGGGTCTTTTACGAATCCTGTGGGTAACCCGTTGTGGCTGGCGCGCCCTCATGGCCGCCCCTGAGGTGCCGTCGCCGTTGCATACGGAGAGGCCGGCAGG
>JALVPS010000045.1 GCA_027031685.1 Gammaproteobacteria bacterium
AGGATCTCGTTGTCCTCGATGGTCAGGTCGGAGGTCTCCTTGAAGCCGATGCCCACCCCGGTGGGGCCGGCGGCATGGGCGATGTGGTTGTGCCGCACCACCACGCCGTCGCTGTACATGAGGAATATGCCCACCGTGTTGTTCAGGTAGTGGTTGTGCTCGACCCGGTTGTACTGCGAGTACATGAAGTGCAGGGAATAGCGGCTGTTGCGGATGGTGTTGTGGGCGATCAGGTTGTCACGCGAGTACCACACCACCATGTCGCGCGAGTCGCGTATGTCGTTGTGCACGATCTTGTTGTCGAAGCTGTACCACAGCCGCACCGAATCGCCGCGCTGGCCGAGGTGGAAGGGCTTCGACGAGATGCGGTTGCGTCGCACGATGTTGTGGCGCGACTGCTGCAGGTCGATGCCGAACAGGCAGTCGTCGATGACGTTGTCGCGGATGACGTTGAAATTGCCGCGCACCTGGACGCCGGCGTCGATGTCGTTGTGCGAGCTACCGGAGTGGGTCAGGTGCAGGTTTTTCAGCACCGCGCCGTCGGTCAGCAGGCGCACCACCGAGCCGTGCCCCCGGGCGTCGATGGTCACCTGGCCGCGCCCGTCCAGGGTGAGCGGCTTGTCGATGGTGATCGAGCCGTAATAGGTGCCGGGGGGCGGGGTCACCGTGTCGTTGGGCCGCGCCGCGTCGATGAGCCGCTGCAGGGGGTTGTCCGTCGCTGCCGTGGCCGGCCCGGCGAGGAGCAGCGAGGCGATGAGCAGGGCGCGGTGCATGGCGGCGCGGATCAGAGGGTGTCCGCCTCGCGCAGCTGCCGGCGTCGCAGCAGGGCGACGAGGGCCAGGTCGAGGCTCAGCAGCACCATCAGGCCGAAGCCGTAGTGGGGGTAGGAATGGGTGGTGAACTGGGCCACCTTGCCGTCGCCGAACACGGTGGGCATGAAGGGCTTGACGGTGAAGGCCCCCATCTCGTTCAGGTTGTGCCCGTACCACCACAGCCAGCCGGCGTATTCGATGACGAAGAACAGCGGCAGGGCCATGGGCACCAGGACGAGCAGCCAGTACAGCGGTCCCCTGTTTCTGCGCGCGCCCCACACGAGCAGCACCATGGCGGCGATGATGCCCCAGAACACCACGTGCGCGGCCAGGGTCATCTTGCGCACCATGGGTTCGATTTCCGCCGGGTTGTTGAAATAGCGGCCCAGGCTCTTGCGATAGTGCCAGGCCAGCATCTGCGCCCCGCTGCCGGTCCAGGCCTCACGCCGGGCGGGCGGGAGGCGCTCCTGATCCTTGATGAAGGTGTTGCGCAGGTGGAGCAGGGCCGCCTCCTTCTCCGACAGGTCGCGGGCCTGCTCGCGCTCGGCGGAGCGCGCCAGCGAGGCCTTGAGGCGGGCGATGACGGCCTCCGCCGAGGACATGTCGATGGCCTCGGTCTCTTTTTCCGTGTCCTGGTCGAGGGCGGTCACCAGGGCCTTGAGATAGCCGGTGTTCTCGTAGCGCAGGCCGTCCCTGCCGTAGAAGGTGAGGGCCATCCACACCGCGATGGCGCCGAAGCCGATGGCCAGTATGGCCACGCGCAGGCCCGGCCTGCGGCACATGAAGCCCAGCACCATGACCGCCAGGAAGGCCATGAGAAACTGCGAGAAGGCCTTTTCGATCACCCCGCCGGCGGCAATGGGATACATGCCGACGTAGTGGTTGATGGTGTCCATCTCGTGCACGCAGTCGAGGGCCTCCACTTCGGTGATCTCGGTCTTCTCCACCTTCTTGCAGCCGTTGAAGACCCCGTTCATGTGGAAGTGGATGCGCACCCCGTCGGGGAAGGCCTCCTTGGGGTAGTTGGGGGCCGTCAGCGACACCCACCAGATGGGGGCGTAGAAAATGGCCACCATCAGGCCGACGGCCAGCAGGGAGAGCAGGACGATCAGGAACTGATTGCGTGCGGTCATGCGGTTTCGCTTTTCTGTGGCGCGCGCAGGGCGCGGAGAGTCCACCCCTCATCCCCCGGTGGTGTCCGGTTGGCGGCCGGGACCTGCCCCGGCCGCCGCGGTGACGCTAGTCGTAGTCGGGATTCTTGTAGTCCATGGAAGGGGCCTTGTCCTTGGCGGGCACGGGCAGCCACGAGGTGTAGTTGATGACCGCCTTCATTTCCTTGTCGGAGAAATTCTTGATCTGCTCGACCATCTCCTTGTTGGCGTTGCGCCGCTTGCCCTGCTTGATCCACTCGAACTGGCGCAGCATGTACTTGTAGTGCTGGCCGGCCAGGCGCGGGTAGAGTTTTTCCACGTTGCCCTCGCCCTTTTCGCCGTGGCACTTGGCGCAGTTTTCCTTGTAGAGTTTTTCACCCAGCTTGTATTCCGGCGTGCCCGGCTTCCACTCGCCCTTGCCGTTTTCCGGGATCATCTTGAGCTGGGAGATGTAGGCCGCGACGTCCGCCAGCCCCTGCGGGCCGCCGCCGATGGCACGGTCCAGGGTGAAGGGGTACATGGTGGGGTTGTCCCGGTTGCCGGCGCGGATGTCGGCCATCTGCTTGATGATCACGCCCGCGATCTGGCCGGCGATCTGCGGGAAATTGCCGTCCGCCGTGCCCCAGCCTTCCAGCAGATGGCAGCCGGCGCAGACTTCGTAGATGTCCATCCCGTTTTCGAGATCCGGCTTGAGCTTGAGGGCCTGCTCGAGGTCGGATTTGGCGTTGCCTTCCGCCAGTGCGGCGCCCGTCCACAGCAGGGCGGGCATGAGGGCTGCCGCGGTGATCAGTCGGATCGGTTTCATGGGTGTTCTCCTTGGCTGGAATATTTCGACGGGCATCTCTTGAATGGTCCGCAAGGTATCACTGGCCGCGGGACGGGCGCCTTGACCCGTGTCAACGTTGCGTGCGCTGTGGCACCTGCGCCAGCCATTCGGCAATGGCCTTCATTTCCTCTTCGTTGACCATGTGCATGACGCCCTTCATGGCGGCGGAATTGCCATTGCTGCGGGCGCCGGACTTGATGTCCTTCATCTGTTGCAGGGCGTAGGCGGCGGACTGTCCGGCGATGCGCGGATATTCCGGCAGCAGGGCCTGGCGGCCGTCCTTGCCATGGCAGGCGGGGCAGGTCTTGGCGGCGTACAGGGCGGCACCGTCGAGCGCGGGCGCGGCCTGGCTGGCCAGCAGGGCGGCCAGCAGCAGGCAGCCCGTCAGGCGGGAATGGGTCATGGGTTTTTCTCCGGTCGTGTCGAATGGGAGCGGTGGAAAAAAGCGGGGGCAGGTGACCCTGCCCCCACCAGCGGGCGCAGGAGACTAGTTGATTTTCCTGGCGCCGTGCTCTTCCAGGTAGGTCTTGGCGCGCAGGCCCAGATCGGCGGCCTTGACCTGGTACTGCCACCACTGGTTGGCCCACAGCATGGCCTTGTTCCAGTCACCGCGCGCGGCGGCCTCCTCGGCCTTCTTGCGGGCCTCCTTGGCGAAGCCGAGCTGGTCGGTGGCGTCCTCCACCAGGTCAGCCACGACCGGGAAGTCCTTGTAGTTGTGGCTGGTGATGAAGGCGACCACCTGGTCGATGACCTTCTGCGTCTCCAGGTTGGTCTTCACCTGCTTCTGGTAGTCCGCCTCCGTGTAGTGGGTGCCTTCCACCATTTCGCCGGCCTTGACCTTGTAGCCCTTGGGCTTGACCAACAGGTACCCCTGCATTTCGAGGTGGAGGGCGGAGCAGAACTCGGTGCAGTAGTACGGATACACACCGGGCTGCTCGGCCACGAAGGTGGTGGAGGCCGTCTTGCCGGGCTCGATGGACAACTGCACGTTTTGGCCATACAAGGCGAAGCCGTGCGTCTCGTCCTCGGCGCGCTCCAGGTTGGTGAAGTGCAGCGAGACGGTGTCACCCTCGGTCACTTCGATGATCTCTGGCACGATGTGTGAGCGGATGGTGGTGCCGTACACGTGCACGGTGCACTTGCCGTTGGCGTCGCAGCTGCGCTCCACCTTTTCGCGGCCGGCACGGGTCTTCCACGGCGAGCGCTTGTCCTCGCGGCTGTTCCAGCCGGAGCGGTAGCGCACCGCCGGCTTGAGCTTGTCGGCGCGGATGGCGGCGGCGTAGTGCGGCTCGCCCATGCCGATGGGCATGTCGTAGAGCAGCTCCATCTTGTCGCCGGAGATGTCGATCAACTGGTGGTTCTGCGGGTGCAGGGGGCCGATCGGGTTGAAACGGTCGATGGACAGCTTGTTGAGCGCCACCAGGTACTTGCCGTCCGGATGGACGGTGTCGCCCTCCATGGCCATGAGGTGGCCGACGTTGTAGTGGATGGGCAGCTGGTCGAGCACCTTGCCGGTGCAGTAGTCCCACTTGGTGATCATGGAGTCCACGTAGATGGAGGTGTAGGCCACGCACTTCCTGGAATCGAACTGCGTGTGCAGCGGGCCCAGCCCCACGTTGACCGATTTGTCCAGCGCGTCCTCGAGGGCGATGATCGGCACGCCGTAGGGGTCCTTGCCCTCGAACTTGCGGTTTTTGATGGCCTGCTGGATCTTCTCCCAGCTGTACACCCAGGCGTGGCTGTCCAGCTTGCCGGAGACGATGATGCGCGAGCCGTCCGGGGTGACGTCCACGCCGTGCGGCGACTTGGGCTCGGGGATGAGGTACAGCAGCCCCTCGGCCACCGCCTGCTTCATGGGGATGTAGTAGGCGCCGTTGACCTTGCCCACCTTGCCGGCCTTGACCAGCTCCTCGGCCTTCTTCCAGTTGGTCACGTGCAGGAAGTCGGTGTCCTTGGAGGAGCAGCCGGCCTCGAACGGCGGGCGTCCCTTCTCGATGCCGCCCACGTAGCGCTCGGAGCAGAACGAGTTGGTGAAGCCCCAGCCGTAGCTCGGGCCCTTGCCGGCGTCGGACAGGTCCTGGCTGTAGGGGCCGAACTCGAAGGTGAAGGACCGCTCGGGCACGATGCGTCCCTTTTCCTTGTCGAAGGCCCAGTAGGTGAGCCCGCCCCGGTATTTCTCGTTGAACTGCTCCAGCGGCACGTAGTCGTTGCTCACCGGCGACGCGTACTGCGAGGCGTCCATGATGTACTCTGTGTTGGGGGTGACGAAGGCGCCCCCGTGCGACGACTTGAAGAACGGATTGACGACGATCTGCTTGGTCTCGAAGTCGTGCAGGTCCACCACCGCGATGCGCGGGTTGGCCTTGTCGTTGATGAACACGTAGCGGCCGTCGTATTCGCCGTTGGTTTCCGAGAAGGCCGGGTGGTGGGTGTCGCCGTAGCGGATCTCCTTGCCGCGGATCTTGCCCTGCGCCAGGATCGCCTTCGACTCGTCGTCGAAGCCGTAGCCCTGCCACGGCTCGGGGGTGAACACGGCCACCACCTTGAGGATCCGCATCGAGGGTATGCCATAGACGATCAACTGGCCGCTCTGTCCCCCCGAGCTGACGACGATGTATTCATCGCGCTTGCCGGTGGGGACGTAGGTCTTGGCGGCGGCGAGGACGTCCTTCTGCGTCAGCCCCCGTTCCTTCATGACCTGCTCGAGCGTGGACTGCGACCAGGCGCCGGCGGCGGCCAGGGTCAGGCCCGCGCCCGCCAGGGCGGACAATAGCTTGCTGGATCTGCGTTGCATCTCTGTATCCCCGTTGTGCTGAGAATGGGAAGGAGCGATGGCGCGGAGCCATGCTGCTTCGAACGGGGAGGATTCTTGCACATAAGGTATGGAAATCTCTTGATCTAGATTAATTCCAATACACTCCGCATGGGAAAGCGTCGGGTGACGCCGGTGGGGCCGGGGGGGATGTGGCTAGCCGTCACCGCCGATGCGGGGCAGAGAGGCGTCCACCGGCAGGGGGATGGGTTGGGGACCGTCGCTGGGGGTGCTCGGCGGCGCGGGCGGGGCGGTCTCGCGCAGGGCCACCTGCAGGCCGCGCGGGGCGCGCTGCTTGGCCTCGCCCAAGCGCGACAGGGCCAGCAGTTCCAGCTCGCCGGCGGTGAGATCGTCGCCGCTGCCGTTGACGCACTGGGCGCCGATGCTGCAGGTGACGCCGAGCGGCCCGCTGCGCGTCTCCAGGGGGCGGGCGGCGATGTTCTGTTGCAGGCGGTGCAATATGGCCAGGGCCTGACCTTCGGCCGTGGGTCGCTGGTGGCTGTGCAGCACCAGGCTGAACACGCCGCCCCAGTGACGGGCGGTGAAGTCCATGGGGCGCACCAGCTGCCGCAGGCGGTGGGCGAAACGCACCAGCACCTCGTCGCCGGTGTGGTGGCCGTGGTTGTCGTTGATGAGGCCCAGGCCGTCGATGTCCAGCAGGGCCAGGCAGCAGTGGCCGCCGCGGGTGGCGGCCTGGGCCAGGATGGCGGACAGGTGGCTGCGCAGCTGGCGGCGGTTGTAGAGGCCGGTGAGGGGGTCGCGGCCGATGAGCTGCTGCTGGCGGATCTGGCGCCGCTGCAGCTGTTCGCGCTGTTCCAGCAGCTCGTTCTGCAGGCGGGCGATGCGGCTGGCGGCATGCAGCCGCGCCAGCAGCTCGTGGGCCTTGTAGGGCTTGGTGAGGAAGTCGTCCACGCCGGCCTGGAAGGCCTCCTCCAGGGCGCGCTCCTCGGTGCGTCCGGTGAGCAGGATGATGGCCGTGTAGTGGCGTGACTTCTCTTCCAGGGCGCGGATGGCGCGGGTGAGCTCGATGCCGGTCAGGCCGGGCATCTCCCAGTCGGCGATGAGGACGTCGGGTGGCCCGGCCTGGATCAGTTCGAGGGCCTGGCGGCCGTCGGCGGCACTGCGCAGGTTGTGGTAGTGGGCGCGCCGCAGGGTCTGGGCGACCAGCGCGCGGCTGAAACGCGTGTCATCGACGATGACGATGGAGCAGTCTTGGTACATGACCCCGCCCGAGGGATGTTGTTGTCATTGTTGTCCTCCCGTCGTGCCCGCCATGTTCTGCCAGCGGTTGATGATGTGGCAGAAGAGGTCCGCGGTCTTCTCCGCATCGTAGATGGCGGAGTGGGCCTCGGACTCGTCCCAGCCCAGGCGCGCGGCCTGGACGGCACGGGAGAGCACGGTCTGCCCGAAGGCCATCCCTGCCAGGGTGACGGTATCAAAGATGCTGAAGGGGTGAAAGGGGTTGCGCTTGATGTCGGCGCGGGCCACCGCCGCGTTGAGGAAGTTGAGGTCGAAGGCCGCGTTGTGGCCCACCAGGATGGCGCGCGAGCACTCGT
>JALVPS010000046.1 GCA_027031685.1 Gammaproteobacteria bacterium
CTTCGAGTGCAAGTCCGGCTCCATCCTGCTGTGCCAGTGCCAGACGGTGGTGCTCGACGAGGCGCAACTGGCCTGGATTGCCGAGCGCTACGACGACTGTCTGTGCAGCCGCTGTCTGCGCGAGGTGCGCAGCGAGTGCAACCGGCATCGGCACCAGCAGCGGCTGCGCCGCTTCCTGCAGCCATGAACGTGTCCGCGACCGGCGCAGCCCGGCCCGTTGTCGTCGAGCCCGTTCCCGGCGCCCGGCTCGCGGTCACGGCGCAACACGTGCACGTGGCCTTCGACACGCCCCGGGACGTGCTGGGTTCGGCCGTGCTCAACGGCGGCTGGTGCCGGGCCCGGCACCTGCTCAACCTGCGGGTGAACGGTCGTGACGCGCCCGACGAGCCGCCGGAGACGACCCTGCAGCGGCATGCCCGACGGCAGGGCTGGTCGGGCACGGTGGTGGGCATGATGACCGCTGCCTCGCTCGATTCCCTGCGGGTGGCCCGGGAGACGGTTCACGACGTGTCGCTCGCGGTCCTCGTCACCTGCGGTCTGTCCAACCTGCGCCGCAGCGGCGATCGGGCCGAGCACCGCCTGCACGCCTGCGCCCCGCCGCCGGGCACCATCAACATCCAGTTGCTGACCAGCGCCAGCCTGACCCCGGCGGCCATGGCCGAGGCCCTGATGATGATCACCGAGGCCAAGACCGCGGCACTGCACGCGCGGGATCTGCGCAGCCCGGTGTCGGGTCTGCCGGCCACCGGCACCGGAACCGACGCCCTGCTGGTGGCCAGCGATCCCCGCGGGCCGGTGCAGCGCTATTGCGGCAAGCACGTCCTGTTCGGTGAAGTGCTGGGCCGGCTGGTGCTGGACGCCGTGGGCCGGGCGGTGGATCGCGCATGAGGTGGCGACTCGTCCTCGCCGGTCTGCTGCTGGCCACCTGCCTGGCCGCCGCGCCCCTGCACGAGCCGCAGCTCTCGCCCCGGGCGGCGCAGGCCCGCTTCGAGGCCTGGCTGCAGGCACACGATCTGGAACGGAAACACTATCGCCTCCAGACCCTCAGCTACGACGACGTCACCGGCGAATGGACCGCCTTCTATCTCGGCAAGGGCGACGAGCTCGGCGATGCCGTGCACCTGTGGCGCGACGCACAGGGCCACATCGAGCTGGTGCCATGAGGCGCCGGGCGCTGATGCTGCTGATCTGGCTGTGGGCCGCGCCGCTGCCGGCCCGGCCCACGGCGCCCGCCGCCCTGCTCGCCGATCTGCAGGCCTGGCAGGCCATCCCCGATCCGGTTGCCCGCCAGAACTTCGGCCGGCAGCGGGTGCTGCCCTGGTTCGATCTCGATGCCATGCTCTGGCGACTGTTGGGGCCGCGTCTGGCCGCGCTGCCACCGGCCCGCCGGCAGGCCCTGCGCCGTGCACTGGGCGCGTTTCTGCTGGACGGTCTCGCCCGCCAGCGACCGGCCACGGGCTGGACCGGCCGCCTCATGGCCACCGCGGGTGCCGAAGGGTTGCTGCAGGTGACCGGGCGCCGGGCCGACGGCCGTCCCCTGAGCGCGGCCTTCGCGCTGCGACGCACGCCGTTCGGCTGGCGGGTGGTGGACGTGCAACTGGACGGCACCGACTGGCTCGAGGCCTGGTGCCGGCGCAAGGGCTGTCCCTGAAGGACATGCAGGCGCGGGGCGGGTCTGCTAACCTGCCGGCGACGAATCCGGAACATGAGGGGGACTCACCGATGCTGCGCGTCATCCTGCTGTTGCTGTCGCTGACCTTCGCCGGGACGGCCCCGGCCCAGCCCTGGGGGCCGTCCGGCTACCCGCCGCCGGCCGATCCGGGTGCCGTCCTGCGCGAGGGCGTGGGCAAGCTGCTGGCCTTCGCCGAGGCCGGCGAGATGGCCGATCCGGCCGCCCTGCGGGCCTTCGTGGAGCGGGAGATCGCCCCCTATTTCGATTTTGCCTACATGACCCGCTGGGTCGTCGGCCCGGCCTGGCGGCGTCTGCCCCCGCCCCAGCGGGCGGCGGAAGTGGCCCGCTTCGAGCAGCGTTTCATCACCGCCATGCTGCGTCAGATCGCCGGCTTCGGTCCCAAACGGGTGCGCTATCTGCCTCCGCGCGGCGAGCCCGGTGGGCAGGTGGTCACCCTGTCCCTGCAGGTGTTCCCGGTGCAGGGCTATCCCACCCGGCTCGACTTCCGCCTCTATCGCGGCCCGCAGGGCTGGAAGGTGTTCGACGTGGCCGCCAACGGCCAGAGCGCGCTGGCCTGGTTCCGCCAGCAGTACCGCGCCGGGGGGCCGGCGCCCGTGGCCTACTGAGCGGTGGCCGG
>JALVPS010000047.1 GCA_027031685.1 Gammaproteobacteria bacterium
ACGGTTCGTAGTGGGGTGGTTTGGGCAGGCGCTTGCTTTTGGGGCGCACCAGATTGAACACCAGCGCCAGGCGGTGACCGGCCGTCACGGGCTTGACCTCGTGGCGACAATCGGCGTAGAAAGCGGCATAACTCACCTCCGCCGGATCCTCCTGACGCAGATCCAGCACCATCCGCTTTCCCTGATGTTCGACCACCAGCTCACCGCCCTCGTAGACCGATGGCAGCACGATGACCAGCGTGGCAAACATGCCGGCGGCCTTTTCGCTGTCGCGATGGGGCAGGAAGAAGCAGCCCTCATCGTAGATCAGCAATTTGTAGGGTTGCGCTTCCACCTCTCCCTTGACGCCCAGCCCTTGCGTGGCACGGTGGACGATCTCGTCCAGATCCCGTTGCCAAGCGTCGCCATGCAGGGAAAATCGGCTGGCGTCGATCTGCCAGGTACGCCGGTAATCCTGATCCAGAACGGTCTCGGTTCCCCGTCCATACGGGGCCGCCTCGGCGACCTCGATCAACTGACGCGCCTGCACCTCCGGCAGCGGCAGGCCAATCCGCCCCACCCCCTCGACCTCGAGCGCCGGGGGGTGGATGGCAAGCCGGCCGCCAGTGCAGAAATCACCGGGCTGCTTGATCTTGTCCAGAATCTCGGCGAGACGGGTGCAAACCTGGATGGTCATGGGCTGTCCCCGGTTGCATTACGCTAAAGTCACCCGATACTGGCACAAAAAGATACCTCGAAAAACCCGGGATTTTGCCGGCCGCTCCAGCGTAACCGCATGATTTTACAAGCCGGGTAACGCTGGAATTGCAACTTTCCGGGGAAAACCCGGTCCATGAGGCCTTCGACGGCACGGTGCCCCCGCTCCACAAGGGCCATGCCCTGCCTTACCGCCTCCCCGATGAGGGTGGGCCGCCCATCCCCCTTGGACGACGGGAAAAGCGTTCCCGCCACCGTGAAGGAGACCAGGCGCACCCGGCAGCCCCGCCCTGGCTACGGCCCGGCACCGAATCCCCTTGGAGACAATCCGCCTGCGGCAGGCGGACAGACCGCCAGAACACGGACCACCCCTGCCCCGACCAGTCCACGGGGACGTCTCGGAATTGGATCGACATGGGAAGAAATCGGGGCTGGGCAAGGGCCATTGCATGGTCTAACCTTCTGCCTCACCCACACTTCGCAGGATGCACGAGGGTGTGCGAGAAGTATCCGTTTTTCCTTTTTTCTCAGTGGGTTGCCGATGCATGACCGGCTACGGGCCGGATCGGCATTTGCCCGCGCGGGGGCCGGCTGCTATCTTCACCTTGCATACACCAGAAGACATGGCAGGGATGCGCCAGCAGAGCACGGGACGGATCGACACATCCCCCCCGGCCCCAGCCTCCGGCCCGGCACCACAACCCGACCACACAAGCAAAAAGGAATCTCTCGGGAGGAGATTGCGGCGTGAAATCAGTACACGTTTCCGAACCCTATCCGGCCACCCAGCCCACCGGGAGGTACATTCGCATCGCCGATGCGGTCCACCAGGCGCTGGAGGACTACTTCAGCCAACTCGACGGCCATCAGACGCGTGACCTGTACGAGATGGTCCTGTCCGAAGTGGAGCGTCCCCTGCTCAAGTGCGTCATGCGCCACTGCGCCGGCAACCAGACCCGCGCCGCCGAGGTGCTGGGCCTGAACCGCGGCACCCTGCGCAAGAAGCTCAAGCACTACGGCCTGCTGTAGCCAGGCTGCCGAGACTCGCCCAGAAGGGTGCGAGCGAGGCAAAACTGGCCGAAAAAGCGCGGGTTACACACGGTCAATGAGCATTTTGCGGCCGGTTTTGGCGCCATATCGCACCACATGAGTAGAATTTCAACAGCCTGGCAGGCGCCGCCAGCGCGCGGCAATCCGCTATAATGCCGCGCCTTCTCGACCCCGGGAGCCGCCCATGTCCAGCCAGGAATCCATCACCCCCATCCGCCGCGCCCTGCTCAGCGTGTCCGACAAGACCGGGCTCGAAGCCCTGGCCCGCTTTCTGCACGAACGGGGCGTCGGACTCCTGTCCACTGGCGGCACCGCCCGCCAGCTGCGCGAGGCCGGCATCCCGGTCACCGAGGTGTCGGACATCACCGCCTTTCCAGAGATCATGGACGGGCGCGTCAAGACTCTGCATCCGCGCATCCACGGCGGCATCCTGGGGCGGCGCGGCACCGACGATGCAGTCATGGCCGAGCACGGTATCCCGCCCATCGACCTGGTGGTGATCAACCTCTACCCCTTCGAGGCCACCGTGGCGCGCCCCGGCTGCACCCTGGCCGAGGCCATCGAGAACATCGACATCGGCGGCCCGGCCATGGTGCGCGCGGCGGCCAAGAACCACGCCCACGTGGCGGTGGTGGTGGACCCCGCCGACTACGCCGCACTGCAGGCGGAGATCGAAAACCGCGGCGGCACCACGCTGGAAACCCGCTACCACCTGGCGGTGAAGGCCTTCGAGCACACCGCCCGCTACGACGGGGCCATCGCCAACCACCTGGGGCACACCAATCTGGACGGCAGCCAGCAGCCCTTCGGTCACGCCCTCACCCTGCAGTTCCACAAGGCGCAGGACATGCGCTACGGGGAGAACCCGCACCAGGCGGCGGCCTTCTACGTGGAGCCGGGCCACGGCGAGGCCTCGGTGGCCAGCGCCGAGCAGCTGCAGGGCAAGGCCCTGTCCTACAACAACATCGCCGACACCGACGCCGCCCTAGAGTGCGTCAAGCAGTTCGACGCGCCGGCCTGCGTCATCGTCAAGCACGCCAACCCCTGCGGCGTGGCCTGCGCCGGAGACCTGCTGACCGCCTACGACCGCGCCTTCACCACCGACCCCGAGTCGGCCTTCGGCGGCATCATCGCCTTCAACCGGCCGCTGGACGGCGACACGGCGGCGGCCATCGTCGCGCGCCAGTTCGTGGAGGTGATCATCGCCCCCGAGGTGAGCGAGGCGGCGCGCGAGGCCGTGGCCGCCAAGAAGAACGTGCGCCTGCTGCGCTGCGGCCAGTGGCCGGCCGAGCCGGCGCCGCGGCTGGACCTCAAGCGCGTCAACGGCGGCCTGCTGGTACAGGACGCCGATCTGGCCCTGTACGACGAGCTGCGGGTGGTGACCGAGCGGGAGCCGGCGGAGGACGAACTGCGCGACCTGCTGTTCGCCTGGAAGGTGGCCAAGTTTGTCAAGTCCAACGCCATCGTGTACGCCCGCGACGAGATGACCATCGGCCTGGGCGCCGGCCAGATGAGCCGCGTCAACTCGGCGCGCATCGCCGTCATCAAGGCCGAGCAGGCCGGCCTGGAGGTGGCCGGCTCGGTCATGGCCTCGGACGCCTTCTTCCCCTTCCGCGACGGCATCGACGCCGCCCACGCGGCCGGCATCCGCGCCGTCATCCAGCCCGGCGGCTCGGTGCGCGACGAGGAGGTGATCGCCACCGCCAACGAGTACGGCATGGCCATGGTGTTCACCGGCATGCGCCACTTCCGCCACTGACACCCGCCACACACATCGCCAGCGAAAAGGGGCACCGCTCGGTGCCCCTTTTCGCTTTACGGCCGCCCGCCGCGGGCGCTCAGGCCGCCGAGCGGGCCAGGCCGAAGTAGTCCTGCACGGCGGCCACGATGCGCGCCGCCGCCTGCCCGTCGCCATAGGGGTTGCGGGCGTTGGCCATCTCGGCGTAGGCTTCAGCGTCGGTGAGCAGGCGGCCGGCCTGGGCCACGATGGCGTCGGCGTCCGCGCCCACCAGGCGCACGGTGCCGGCCGCCACGCCCTCGGGCCGCTCGGTGGTGTCACGCATGACCAGCACCGGCTTGCCCAGCGAGGGGGCCTCCTCCTGCACGCCGCCCGAGTCGGTGAGGATGAGGCGGGCGTTGGCCATGAGGGCCACGAACACGCGGTAGCCCTGGGGCGGGATGAGGTGGATGTTGTCGAAGCGGTCCAGCCGCTCGTGCACCGGGCCCTTCACGTTGGGGTTGAGGTGCACGGGGTAGATGAAGCGGTGGTCGGGGAACTGGCGCGCCAGTCGCGCCAGGGCGTCGCAGATCTGCTCGAAGCCGCCGCCGAAGTTCTCGCGCCGGTGGCCGGTGACCAGCACATAGGGCACCTCGCGCCAGTCGGCCGGCAGGGCGCCGTCCAGGGCGGCATCCACCTCGGCCTGCACGGCGGGCCGCTTCTGCTGCGCCACCTCCATGAATAGGGCGTCGATGACCGTGTTGCCGGTGACCAGGATGCGCTCCGCCGGCAGGCCCTCGCGCAGCAGGTTGTCGCGCGACACGGTAGTGGGCGCGAAGTGCAGGGCCATCACGGGCGCCGCCAGGCGGCGGTTGGCCTCCTCCGGGAAGGGCGAGTACAGGTTGCCGGTGCGCAGCCCGGCCTCCACGTGGCCCAGGGGGATGCGGCGGTAGAAGCAGGCCAGCGCGGCCATCAGCACGGTGGTGGTGTCGCCCTGCACCAGGGCCATGTCGGGCCGCACCTCGTCGAGCAGGGCATCGACCCCCTCGATGAGCCGCGCCGACAGGCCGGCCAGGCTCTGGTTGGGTTGCATCACGGCCAGGTCGTGGTCCACCGGCAGGTCGAAGATATCCACCACCTGCTGAAGCATCTCGCGGTGCTGCCCGGTGGACACCACCACCGGCGTCACCCCGTCCGCCTGCTGCAGCGCCTTGATGACCGGCGCCATCTTGATGCCCTCGGGACGAGTGCCCATGAATACCGCGATCTTCTTCATCTGTATCGACTCCTGGTGATTGATGGTGGCCGGGGCGCCGGCGGGTCCGCCGCCGGCACGCGATTGGACAGCCATGTTAGCGCCGCCACCCCCATCCGGCGTGCGCCCCGATCACAGAAGCGGCGCGGCATCCCTTGCCAATCATTCCACTGGAGCGACCACCGGCGCCGATGCCTCCCGTTTTGTGAACAGCCTCCGTACCGGCGGCGAGACAGCCGCTACCCTTCCCCGCCCTGTCGCTTTCCGCCAAGACACACTTTTTTAATCGTTGACGTGAGACATTTCACGTTCTGGCAGTCTAGATACACAAGAAGGAGCAAGGATGCCCACCTCCAACGCAATCACAGCAACAACAAGAGCAACGATCACCACCCCCATGACGCCAACTTCTCACCGCCATGGCTTCACCGTCGGCCCCCTGACCATCTCCACCGCCACGCTGGCGCGCCACGCCGAACTGCTGCGGGCCAGCGCCGAACACGGCCAGGGCGGCTGGGTAGTGACTCTCAACACCGAAATGCTGGCGCGCATGGCCCGGGAACCGGACTACGGCGCCCTGCTGAGCCTCGCCGACCTGTGCGTGGCCGACGGCATGCCGCTGGTGTGGGCCTCGCAGCGCCAACCCGACCGGACCTGCCACATCCCCGAGCGCACCACCGGGGTGGACCTGGTGGACCACCTGCTGCGCGCGCGGCGCGTGCCGTCCTTCGCCATCATCGGCGGACGCGACCCGCGAGCCACCCTGGCTCACCGCTACCCCCGTGCACAGCAGGCCTGCCGCTTCTGTTTCACCGGCCGGGTGGACGGCAGCGACGAACAACAGATCGACCATTTCGCACACCAGCTCGAACGACAGGATGTGCGCCTGCTGTTCCTCGCCCTGGGCGTGCCCAAGCAGGACGAACTGGCTGTCAGCCTGCGCGAGCGGCTGCCGCGTGTGGTCATCATCGGCGTGGGCGGCACCTTCGAGATCCTCGGTCCGCAGGGCGCTCGGGCGCCGCGCTGGATGCGGCGCAGCGGACTGGAATGGTTTTACCGTTTTGTGCGCGAGCCCGGCAGATTGTGGCGGCGATATTTTCTACAGTACCCGGCAGGCATCCGTTATCTGTTGACCCACGCTGCACAAGGCTGACTCCATGCACCACACCATCGTCCCCGTCATCCTGTCGGGCGGCTCGGGCACCCGCCTGTGGCCCCTGTCCCGCAAGAGCTATCCCAAGCAGTTCCTGCCACTGCTGGGCGAGCAGTCCCTTTTCCAGTCCACCGTGGCGCGGCTGCGGCCCATCACCGACCGGCCGCCGCTGGTGGTCACCAACCAGGAACACCGCTTCCTGGTGGCCGAACAGCTGCGCACCCTGGGCAGGGAGGACGCCAGCATCCTGCTCGAGCCGGTGGGGCGCAACACGGCGCCGGCCATCGCCGCCGCCGCGCTGTACCTGCTGGCACACGGTGAGGCCAGCGATCCACCCTTGCTGCTGGTGTTGCCCTCCGACCACGACATCCGCGATGGAGATGCCTTCCGCGGTGCCGTGCAGGCCGCCGCCGAGGCGGCCGCCAGGGGCCGGCTGCTCACCTTCGGCATCCGCCCCTCCCGGCCGGAGACCGGCTACGGCTACATCCGCGCCGCCGAGCCCCCGTTGCCGGATGGCGGGGGCGAGGTCTATCCGGTGGCCGAATTCGTGGAGAAACCGGATGCCGCCACCGCCCGCCGTTATCTGGAATCCGGCGACTACTACTGGAACAGCGGCATGTTCCTGTTCCGCGCCGACCGCTACCTGGCGGCGCTGGAGGAGTTCTCCCCCGACATCCTGCACGCTTGCCGGCGCGCCGTGGCCGACGGCCGACCGGACCTGGACTTCTTCCGCCTCGACGCAGCCGCCTTCGACGCCTGCCCCAGCGATTCCATCGACTACGCCGTCATGGAACGCACCCGTGAGGCGGGTGTGGTGCCGCTGGATGCGGGCTGGAGCGACGTGGGCGCCTGGTCCTCCCTGTGGGAGCTGAGCGAGCACGATGAAGACGGCAACGTGCGGCGCGGTGATGTGTTGTGCGAAGACACCCGCGACTGCTACGTGCACGCCGAGCACCGCCTGGTGGCCACCCTGGGGGTGAAGGACCTGATCGTGGTGGAGACGCCCGACGCCGTGCTGGTGGCCGACAGGCATGCCAGCCAGGACGTGAAGCGGGTGGTGGCACGGCTGCGCGCCGACGGCCGCCACGAGCACATGGACCATCGCAAGGTCTATCGCCCGTGGGGCAAGTTCGATTCCATCGACCGCGGCGAGCGCTTCCAGGTCAAGCGCATCACCGTCAAGCCAGGCGCCAGCCTGTCGTTGCAGAAGCACCACCACCGCGCCGAGCACTGGATCGTGGTGTCCGGGACGGCCGAGGTGACCTGCGACGACGAGGTGCGTCTCATCTCGGAGAACGAATCCACCTTCATCCCCCTGGGGGCGCGCCACCGGCTGCGCAATCCAGGCAAGATCCCGCTGGAGATCATCGAGATCCAGTCTGGCAGCTACCTGGGGGAGGACGACATCGTCCGCTACGACGACCACTACGGGCGTGAGCGGGATGACGCCTGAACCGGCATCCACACAAGGAGGGTACATGCAGATCGACTGTTTCAAGGCCTACGACGTGCGCGGGCGGGTGCCCGAGCAGCTCAACGAGGACGTGGCGTGGCGCATCGGGCGCGCCTATGCGGCCCATTTCCGGCCACGCACCGTGGCGGTGGGCTACGACATCCGCGAGACCAGCCCGGCGCTGGCCGACGCCCTGAGCCGCGGCCTGCAGGCGGGCGGCGCCGACGTGCGCGACATCGGCCTGTGCGGCACGGAAGAGGTCTATTTCGCCACCGCCCACTTCGGCCTGGATGGTGGCATCATGGTCACCGCCAGCCACAACCCCATCGAATACAACGGCCTCAAGCTGGTGCAGAAGGACGCCCGCCCGGTGAGCGGCGACTCCGGCCTGCACAACATCCGCCGCCTGGCCGAGGCCGGCGACTTCCCCGACGTGCCGCAGACGGGACAGCGCGAGGCGCTGGACAGCCGCCCCGCCTTCATCGAGCACCTGCTCGGCTACGTGGACACCGCCGCCCTCAAGCCCCTGCGCATCGTGGTCAATGCCGGCAACGGCGGCGCCGGGCTGGTGATCGACGCCTTGGAGCCGCACCTGCCCTTCGAGTTCATCAAGGTGCACCACGAGCCGGATGGCCGCTTCCCCAATGGCATCCCCAACCCGCTGCTGCCGGAGCGGCGCCAGGCCACCATCGACGCCATCCGTGCCCACGACGCCGACCTGGGCGTCTCCTGGGACGGCGACTTCGACCGCTGCTTCCTGTTCGATGAGCAGGGCGGCTTCATCGAGGGTTACTACATCGTCGGCCTGCTGGCCCAGGCCTTCCTGGCCAAGCACCCCGGCGAGAAGATCGTGCACGACCCGCGCCTCACCTGGAACACCATCGACGTGGTCACCCGCGCCGGCGGCGTGCCCATCCAGAGCAAGACCGGCCACGCCTTCATCAAGGAACGCATGCGTCAGGAGGACGCCATCTACGGCGGCGAGATGAGCGCCCACCACTACTTCCGCGACTTCGCCTACTGCGACAGCGGCATGATCCCCTGGCTGCTGGTCACCGAGTTGCTGTCGCGCCAGGACCAGCCGCTGTCCGCCCTGGTGGCCGAGCGGCAGGCCGCCTTCCCCTGCAGCGGCGAGATCAATTTCCGCGTCAACGACGCCGCCTTCTGCCTCAAGGCCATCGAGCGCGAGTTCGGCCCCGCCGCGCAGTCCATCGACCGCACCGACGGACTGGGTCTGGCGTTCGACGACTGGCGCTGCAACATCCGCGCCTCCAACACCGAGCCCCTGTTGCGCCTCAACGTGGAGGCACGCGGCGACGCCGAGCTGATGCGCAGGCAGACCGAGCGGCTGTCACGCTTCATCGAACGGTTCGGCTGAACGCGCCCGTGCCGCCGATGGGCGGCGATCCGGTATAATCGCGGCCTTCTTCCACACCCGGACATTCCCATGCAGATTCTCGTGGTGGGCGGTGGCGGCCGCGAACACGCCCTGGCCTGGCAGCTGGCCCGGTCGGCGCGTGTCACGCGCGTCTTCGTGGCCCCCGGCAATGCCGGCACGGCCCTGGAGCCGAAGATGGAGAACGTGCCCATCGGCGCGGAGGACATCCCCGCCTTGCGCGACTTCGCCCGGCGCCAGGGCATCGACTACACCGTGGTGGGCCCGGAGGCGCCCCTGGTGGCCGGCATCGTGGACGCGTTCGAGGCGGCCGGCCTGGCCTGCTTCGGCCCCAGCCGCGCCGCCGCCCGGCTGGAGGGCTCCAAGCGCTTCACCAAGGACTTCCTGGGCCGCCACGGCATCCCCACCGCCGCCTACGCCAGCTTCACCGACCTGGACCAGGCCATCGCCTACATCCGCGCGCAGGGCGCGCCCATCGTGGTCAAGGCGGACGGGCTGGCGGCCGGCAAGGGGGTAGTGCTGGCGCAGAGCGAGGACGAGGCCATCGCCGCCGCACGCGACATGCTGGCCGGCAACCGCTTCGGCGAGGCGGGCCACCGCGTGGTGATCGAGGAGTTCCTCACCGGCGAGGAGGCCAGCTTCATCGTCATGGTGGACGGCGAGCACATCCTGCCCATGGCCAGCTCCCAGGACCACAAGGCCCGCGACGACGGCGACCACGGCCCCAACACCGGCGGCATGGGCGCCTACTCGCCGGCGCCGGTGGTCACGCCGGAGATGCACGAGCGCATCATGGACCAGGTGATTCGCCCCACGGTGGCCGGCCTGGCCGCGGAGGGCATCCCCTACCGCGGCTTCCTGTACGCCGGGCTGATGATCGCTCCGGACGGCACGCCCAAGGTGCTGGAATACAACTGCCGCTTCGGCGATCCGGAGACGCAACCCATCATGATGCGCCTGCAGTCCGACCTGCTCACGCTGGTGGAGGCGGCCATGGCCGGCCGGCTGGACCAGGCGAGCGCCCGCTGGGACAGGCGGGCCGCGCTGGGCGTGGTGATGGCCGCCGGTGGCTACCCGGAGGGCTACCGCAAGGGCGACGTGATCACCGGCCTGCCGCGGGAGGAGTCGCCCGACACCAAGGTGTTCCATGCCGGCACCCGGCTGATGAACGGCCAGGTGGTCACCAACGGCGGGCGCGTGCTGTGTGTGACGGCGCTGGGGGAAACGGTGGCCGAGGCGCAGCGCAAGGCCTACGCCGTGGTGGAACAGATCCACTGGCCGGACGTGTACTACCGGCACGACATCGGCTATCGCGCCGTGGCGCGGGAACAGGCGGAGGGGAAGGCGTCGGACTGACGGGTGGCCGACGTGGGACGGCGGCTCAGCCGCGCTTCATGGAGTCGAAGAACTCGTTGTTGTTCTTGGTGGCCTGCAGCTTGTTGAGCAGGAATTCCATCGCCTCCACCTCGTCCATGGGGTGCAGGAACTTGCGCAGGATCCACAGCTTCTGCAGCTCCTCGTCGGTGGTCAGCAGCTCCTCGCGGCGGGTGCCGGAGCGGTTGATGTTGATGGCCGGGAAGACGCGCTTCTCGGCGATGCGCCGGTCCAGGTGGATCTCGCTGTTGCCGGTGCCCTTGAACTCCTCGTAGATCACCTCGTCCATCTTGGAGCCGGTGTCGATGAGCGCCGTGGCCAGGATGGTGAGCGAGCCTCCCTCCTCGATGTTGCGCGCCGCGCCGAAGAAGCGCTTGGGACGCTGCAGGGCGTTGGCGTCCACACCGCCGGTGAGCACCTTGCCGGAGGACGGCACCACCGTGTTGTAGGCGCGCGCCAGGCGGGTGATGGAGTCCAGCAGGATCACCACGTCGCGCTTGTGCTCCACCAGCCGCTTGGCCTTCTCGATGACCATCTCGGCCACCTGCACGTGGCGCGTGGCGGGCTCGTCGAAGGTGCTGGAGATGACCTCGCCGCGCACCATGCGCTCCATCTCCGTCACCTCCTCGGGCCGCTCGTCGATGAGCAGCACGATGAGATAGCACTCGGGGTGGTTGGAGGCGACGCTCTGGGCGATGTTCTGCAGCATGATCGTCTTGCCCGCCTTGGGCGGGGCGATGATCAGGCCACGCTGACCCTTGCCCACCGGCGCCACGATGTCGATGACCCGTGCCGTGATGTCCTCGCGGCTGCCGTTGCCGCGCTCCATGCGCAGCCGCTCCGTGGGGTGCAGGGGCGTCAGGTTTTCGAACAACACCTTGGTCTTGGCGTTCTCCGGCGGCTCGAAGTTGATCTTGTCCACCTTGAGCAGGGCGAAATAGCGCTCGCTGTCCTTGGGCGGGCGGATCTTGCCCGACACCGTGTCTCCGGTGCGCAGCCCGAAGCGGCGGATCTGGCTGGGCGAGACGTAGATGTCGTCCGGCCCGGCCAGGTAGGAGGCCTCCTCCGAGCGCAGGAAGCCGAAGCCGTCCTGCAGGATCTCCAGCACCCCGTTGCCGAAGATGTCCTCCCCGCTCTTGGCGTGCGCCTTCAGGATGGCGAAGATCAGGTCCTGCTTGCGGGCGCGCGCCATGTTCTCGATGCCCATGTCCTGGGCCATCCTGATGAGCTCGGAGACGGGCTTTTTCTTGAGTTCGGTCAGATTCATAGGGGAATTTCGGACATGGGGAACGGGTATTGCGCGCTGGCCCCTGGAGCGGGAAGCACGGCCGTGGAATCGGGTCAAATCTGGATTGAGCGCCAGAGCGGCAGACGTCGCAGACAGGCTGCCACTATAGTATGAATAGGCCGGAGCGTCCAGCCGAGGCGGGCTCTGGCGACTAGATGTTCTGGTCCAGAAAGGCGGTGAGCTGGGACTTGCTGACGGCCCCGACCTTGATGGCCTCCACGTTGCCCTCCTTGAACAGCATCAGGGTGGGTATCCCGCGGATGCCGTAGCGCGGTGGCGTGTTGGGGTTCTGGTCGATATTGAGTTTTGCCACTTTCAGCTTTCCGCTGTATTCTTCGGCGATTTCATCCAGCAGGGGGGCAATCATTTTGCACGGCCCGCACCAGTCGGCCCAGTAGTCGACCAGCACCGGAACATCGGACTGCAGCACTTCCTTCTCGAAGGTATCGTCGCTGACATGCAAAATGCCTGCACTCACGTTGGATCTCCCCCATCACTGCCAAGGGTGCGCTTGATGAGATCGAGACTAGCCGATTGCCCCAGACAAGTCCATATCCGTCCCCTGCCGTACGGGGCTCGCGCCGCATGAGCGACCAGTATCTGACCGAGCACCGCTTCGACGAGTTCGACCTGCCGCACGAGGTGCTGCGCGGCCTGGAAGCGGCCGGCTTCACCCATTGCACACCCATCCAGGCCGAGGTGCTGCCCCACCTGCTGCGGGGCGAGGACGTGGCCGGCCAGGCCCAGACCGGCACCGGCAAGACCGCCGCCTTTCTCATCGGCCTGTACACCCGCCTGCTGCGCCACGGCCCCCATCCCAAGCGCCAGCCCACCCAGCCCCGGGCCCTCATCCTGGCCCCCACCCGCGAGCTGGCCATACAGATCCACCGCGACGCCGAGACCCTGGGCCGCTTCCTCGACTTCCGCCTCGGCCTGGCTTACGGCGGGGTGGACTACGAAAAGCAGCGCCGCACCCTGCAGGCGGGCGTGGACATCCTCATCGGCACGCCGGGCCGCCTCATCGACTACTTCAAGCAGCGCGTGTTCGACCTGCGCGCCCTGGAGGTGCTGGTACTGGACGAGGCCGACCGCATGTTCGACCTCGGCTTCATCAAGGACCTGCGTTACCTGCTGCGGCGCATGCCGCACCCGGAGAAGCGCCTCTCCATGCTGTTCTCCGCCACCCTCTCCTACCGCGTCATGGAACTGGCCTACGAGCACATGAACAACCCGGTGCGCATCGAGGTCAAGCCGGAGCAGGTCACCGCCGAGCGCGTCGAGCAGCAGGTCTTCTATCCCGCCAACGACGAGAAGATCCGCCTGCTCATCGGCCTGATGAAAAAGCGCCAGCCGGAGCGCAGCATCGTGTTCACCAACACCAAGCACGGGGCGGAAAAGGTGGCCGCCTGGCTGGGCGGCAACGACATCCCCGCCGCCCTGCTGTCCGGCGACGTGCCGCAGCGCAAGCGCCAGCGGCTACTCAACGAATTCGCCGAGGGCAAATACCGCGTGCTGGTGGCCACCGATGTGGCCGCGCGGGGCCTGCACATCCCCGACGTCACCCACGTCTTCAACTTCGACCTGCCCCAGTCGGCCGAGGACTACGTGCACCGCATCGGCCGCACCGCCCGCGCCGGCTCCTCCGGCACCGCCCTCAGCTTCGCCTGCGAGGACACCTCGTTCTATCTGCCGGACATCGAGGAATACGTGGGCCAGAAACTGCCGGTGGGGGACATGATGGCCTACCTGCTGCCCGAGGACGAGCTGCAGCGGCCGCTGCGCATGGAACGCCGCCCGCGCGGGAGTGGCCGCGGCCGGCGCGGCCCCGGCCGTTCGGGCGAGGCCCGCGGGGATCGGCGCAATGGCGAAGGGAGGCGCCCACCTCGCCGCCGCCGGCGACGACGGCCCAAGGCGGCCAGCGGGGGATGAGGAAAGAAAGCCGCCGTATGCCCGCGCCCCCCTGCCTCCATTGACCAGTCTCAGCCACCGGTGACAGAGCCCGAATCGGTGGCCTCCCCACACCCGGTTTCGCCACAATCCACCGATCCTTCCTGGGAAAACAGGCCCTCCTGAAACATCAATCCGGGGGGAACCGGCGCGCCATGAGGACCGGAGAGACGCAGGCCATCGGCCACGGGATTTCACATCGGCGTGCCCATGGTGCGTCATGATCAGGCATCCTGGGCATCCACGCGCCACCTGGACCAGGCCCGACCGCCGCTACAGCTCCCGGCGGAGGCGCTCGGGGTCGAGGAGGGTGATGTCGCGCCCCTGCACGCGGATCAGGCCCTTGTCGGTGAGCAGGTGCAGGATGCGCGAGAAGGATTCCGGGGCCAGGTTGAGGCGCGAGGCGATGAGGTTCTTGTGCGCCGGCAGCTGTACGTGGTCGTCCTCGGCGCGGTGTTCGAGCAGGAAACGCACCACCCGCTCGGTGGAGTTCTGCAGGCAGCAGGTCTCCAGGTCGCTCACCAGGTGGTGCAGACGCATGGACAGGCCGGCCAGCAGGCCGTGGGCCACTTCCGGCGAGCGTTCGATGGCCTCGAAGATGCGCCGGGCGCCGATCTCCACCACGGTGGACTTGATGAGCGCCTGGGCGGTCACCGGGCTGGGCCGCTTGAGGAACATGAGCGCCTCGCCGAAGGAGCGGCTGGGACCGATCAGCTCGATGACCTTCTCGGCGCCGGTGGGCGAGGCCACCACCAGCTTCACCTGGCCGCTGATGACGCAGTACATACTGGTCACCTGCTGCCCCTGGTGCAGGATGATGTCGTTGCGGCGCACCTCGAGCACGCGCGCCGTCTCGACCAAGGCCTCGAACAGGGCGGGCTCCATTTCACAGAACAGGGGCAGCGAACGCAGCGCCTCCTGGATTGCCTTCTTCTGCTGGATGCGAGTGGCCATGCCGATGGGGTCAGTCCTCGTTGGCGGGGCGCCGGCGCGCACGGGCCGCGCCCCTGGAATGAGATGTAGTCGCCGCCGCGGCGCAGGGCAAGTGCCGGCCGCCGTTCAGTGCTGCAGACGCGACAGATCGGCCACGCGCAGGAACAGCCCCTGCAGGCGGGCCAGCAGGGCCAGCCGGTTGCGGCGCAGCGCGGCGTCCTCGGCCATGACCATCACCTCGTCGAAGAAGCGGTCCACCACCGGCCGCAGGCCGGCCAGGCGCGTCAGGCCCTCGGTGTAGTCGCCGGCGTCGAAGGCCTGCGTCACGGCCGGCTCCAGGCCGGTCATGGCCTCGTACAGGGCGCGCTCGGCCGGCTCGCGCAGCAGCTCGGGGTCCACCGCCCCGCCGGCCGTCTCGCCGGCCTTACGCAGGATATTGCCGATGCGCTTGTTGGCCGCCGCCAGGGCCTCCGCCTCGGGCAGGGCGCGGAAGGTCGCCACCGCCCGGATGCGGCGGTCCACATCCAGCGGGCGGGGCGGCTGCAGGACCAGCACGGCGTCGATCACGTCGGCGGCGATGCTGCGATCCTGGTAGTAGGCCTTGAGCCGCTCCAGCACGTAGCTGAAGCAGGAATCGACGGCCTCCGCCGCGGCCACCTCGGCCGGGAAGGCCGCGGCCGCCTGCTGCAGCAGCTCGCGCAGGTCCAGGTCCAGGCCCTCCTCGATGAGGGTGCGCAGCACGCCCAGGGCGGCGCGCCGCAGGCCGAAGGGGTCGCGCGTGCCGGTGGGCTTCTGGCCGATGGCGAAGATGCCCAGCAGGGTGTCGAGCTTGTCGGCCAGGGCCACGCTCTGCCCCACACCGCCGTGGGGCAGCTCGTCGCCGGCGTGGCGCGGCTTGTAGTGGTCCTCGATGGCCTGGGCCACCAAGGGCGACTCGCCGTCGTGCAGGGCGTAGTAGCGGCCGGCGATGCCCTGCATCTCCGGAAACTCGTACACCATCTTGGTCATGAGGTCGCACTTGCACAGCCAGGCGGCGCGCTCGGCCAGCTCCACGTCGGCGCCGATGGCCGCGGCGATGTGGCGCGTCAGGCGCGCCACGCGCTCGGTCTTGTCGTACAGGCTGCCGAGGCGCTGCTGGAACAGCACGTGCTTGAGCGCCTCCAGGTGGCTCTCCAGGGGCTGGCGGCGGTCCTGCTCCCAGAAGAAGGCCGCGTCGGCGAAGCGCGGGCGGATGACGCGCTCGTTGCCCTCTACCACCTGGGCCGGGTCGCGGCTCTCGATGTTGGCCACGGTGATGAAGTGCGGCAGCAGGGCGCCGTCCGGCCCCACCACCGGGAAATACTTCTGGTTGTCCTGCATGGTCTGGATGAGCGCCTCGTGGGGCACGTCGAGGAATTTCTCCTCGAAGCGGCCGGCCAGGGCCACCGGCCACTCCACCAGGGCGGTCACCTCGTCCAGCAGCGCCTCGTCCAGCAGCGCCTCGCCGCCCAGGCCGGCGGCCACGGCGGCCACCTGCTCGCGGATGCGCTCGCGGCGGATCTCGAAGGAGGGCACCACGTGGCCGCGCTCGCTGAGGAACACCTCGTAGTCCTCCGCCGCGTACAGGGCGATCTCGCCCGGGTGGTGGAAGCGGTGGCCGAAGGTGATGTTGCCGGTGGGCAGGCCCAGCACCTCGCCACGCACCACCTCGCCGCCCTGCATGAGCACCACCCAGTGCACGGGCCGCACGAACTCCTGCTCGTGGGCGCCCCAGCGCATGCGCTTGGGGATGGGCAGGCGCGCCAGGGCCTGGTTGACGATGTCGGGCAGCAGCTCGGCGCTCTCGCGGCCCGGCTGCTGGTAACGGTGGCACAGCCAGCCGCCCTTGTCGTTCTCGCAGCGGTCCAGCTCGTCCACGGTGACCCCGCAGGAGCGGGCGAAGCCGAGGGCGGCGGGGGTGGGGTTGCCGTCCTCGTCGAAGGAGGCGGTGAGGGCCGGGCCGCGCCGCTCCACGGTCTTGTCGGCCTGCCGGGTGGCCACGGCGCGGATCCACAGCGCCAGGCGGCGCGGCGTGGCGTAGGGGGTGAGGGGCCCGAAATCCAGCTCCGCCTCGCGCAGGCCGCGGATCACCTCCTCGGCAAAGGCCCGCGACAGGGTGGGCAGGGCGCGCGGCGGCAGTTCTTCGGTGCCGATTTCGATGAGTACGTCTGCGGTGGTCATGTCGGAAGCCCGTCCTCTCCGTCCCGGGGGCGTGCTTGCCCCGGGAGATCGCTGTGGGTGGTGCGGCCAGCCGTCTGCGGCGGCCGGTCCGGATGGCGGCGCTCAGGCCGCGGGGCGTTCCTGCCGCGCCAGCAGGGGAAAACCCAGCGCCTCGCGCGCCGCATGATAGGCCTCGGCCACGGCACGGGCCAGGGCGCGAATGCGCAGGATGTAGCGCTGCCGCTCGGTGACCGAGATGGCGTGCCGCGCGTCCAGCAGGTTGAAGGTGTGCGAGGCGCGCAGCATCTGCTCATAGGCGGGCAGCGGCAGGCCGGCCTGGATGAGGCGCTGGCTCTCCGCCTCCAGCTCGTCGAACCAGCGGAACAGCAGCTCGGTGTCGACCTGCTCGAAATTGTAGGCGGACTGTTCCACCTCGTTCTGGTGGAACACGTCGCGGTAGGTGACGGTGCCCTGGGGGCCGCGCGTCCACACGATGTCGAACACGCTCTCCACCGCCTGCAGGTACATGGCGATGCGCTCCAGGCCGTAGGTGATCTCGCCCGTCACCGGCCGGCAGTCCAGCCCGCCCACCTGCTGGAAGTAGGTGAACTGGGTGACCTCCATGCCGTTCAGCCACACCTCCCAGCCCAGGCCCCACGCGCCCAGGGTGGGCGATTCCCAGTTGTCCTCCACGAAGCGGATGTCGTGCACCAGCGGGTCGATGCCCAGGGCCTCCAGCGAGCCGAGGTAGAGGTCCTGGATGTCGTCCGGCGAGGGCTTGAGCACCACCTGGAACTGGTAGTAGTGCTGCAGGCGGTTGGGGTTTTCGCCGTAGCGGCCGTCGGTGGGCCGGCGGGAGGGCTGCACGTAGGCGGCGCGCCACGGCTCGGGACCGATGGCGCGCAGGAAGGTGGCGGGGTGGAAGGTGCCCGCGCCCATCTCCATGTCGTAGGGCTGCAGGACCACGCAGCCCTGCCGTCCCCAGTAGTCCTGCAGGGCATGGATGAGCCCCTGGAAGGTGGACAGGTCGTAGTCGCTCATGGTGCTCCCCGCCGGGTCGAAACTGGCGCGCCAGTATAGCACCGCGGGCCCGCCCCCGGGGCCGGGAGCGGCCTTCAATAGCGGTACAGGAAGATGCCCGAGGGATGGCGCACGGGGATGCGGAAAAGGGGCTTCCAGCTGCGCGTGTCCACGCCCACCACGGTGTTGCCGGTGTTGTTGGACACGTACAGCAGCGGCTCCTCCTGCGACCAGCGCAGGTGCAGCACCTTGCCGCTGAAGCGGAGGTCCTGCACCACCTGCAGGCTGTGCGTGTCCACGATCTGCACGCGGGGGAAGTCCTTGCCGCTGAAGGTGACGGCGAGAAAGCGCCGGTCCGGGCTGAGGGAGGTGAACACCGGCAGGCCGGCCACCTCGATGGCGGCCACGAAACGGAAGTCCGGCGTGTACACGAACACCTTGTTGTCGCCCACGGCGGGGATGAAGATGTGCTCGCCGCTGATGCTCCAGAAACCGAAGTGGGGCACCTTGAGCACCGGCTGGTCGTCCGTCTTGCGCAGGGGCACCTTGCGGTAGGTGAGCGTCTCCAGGTCCAGCACGCCCACGTGCGGCGAGCGGAAGAAGCCGACGATGTAGTCCTTGCCGTTGATCATGGCGTCGAAGGGAGCCACGCCCACGTCCTCGAACACCTTGATGCGCTCGAACCTGGGCCGCGGCGCCTGGGGCCGGGTGTCGCGCAGCACCCACAGGGCGTCCTTGTCCATGAGGGCGAACACCAGCCGGTCCCGGTACACCTTGATGCCCACGTTCTTGGAGCCGGTCTCGAAGGTCTGCAGCGGGTTGAGGTCGAAGTCCAGGATCTGCACCGTGCGGTTGTCGTAGTTGGCCACTGCCAGGTAGCGGTCGCCCAGGGTGAAGCCGATGGCGCTGCGGCTGGACTTGTATTCCTTGAGTTTTTTCTCGGCCAGGGGATCGAACTTGATGACGTAGCCGTCGCGGGTGATGACGAAGCCGTGCCGGCCGTGGAACTTGGCCACGGCGTGGTTGAAGTTGTGCAGGTCCTCGATGCGCCCCTTGAGGCGGTGGTCCTGGGTGACCGCGAAGGCGGAGTCGTTGCGCTCCACCACGAAGTACTTCTCCTTGGCGTGGGCGAAGGGGGCGAGCAGCAGCAACAGCAGGGGGATCAGTCGCTTCATGGGGTCTCCTCCGTATGGGGGGCGGGCACGCAGCGCGGCGGCCAGCGGTCACCGTCCTGCGGGCGGCAGCCGAACTGCTTGATGTATTCCACGATGCTCGCCATCTGCTCGGCGTTCAAGGGGAAGGCCGGCATGAGGTTGCGGCGGTAGCCGAGGCGCCGGGCCGAGCCTTCCGGGTCGGCGATGTGGGCCATGATCTCGGCGTCGCTGCGCTGGCGGCCGATCTGCCGGAAGGGCGGGCCGAAGGCCTCGGCGGTCTCGTGGTGACAGCCCCAGCACTTTTCCTGGAACAGGCTGAGGCCGTACAGGCCGCGGTAGAAGATGCGGTTCTTGTTGACGAAGTTGTACTTGCCCACCGGCACGTTGGCCGGCCAGGTCTCGATGGGCTTCAGGGTGGATGCGTCCAGCACCATGAGCGCGCCGTCCGGCTCGTAGATGCTCAGGTAGGCCAGGCGGCCGTCGCCGGAAAACTCGGTGTGGTTGAAGCGTTTGCCGGGCATGGGGCGCAGGCGGCGGATGGCGAAGTCCTTCTTGGCCACCAGCACCAGCTCGTCGCTGCCGTTGTCCACCCACAGCCAGGGGGTGGCCGGGTGTGTCTTGACGAAGAAGCCATCACCGCCCACGTCCACCTTGCGCTCGAAGGCCCAGTCGTACATGCGCCACACGGTGATGTACGGCTTGCCCAGGTGGGGCGTGGCGAAGTGGAAGGCGCCGTCCTGATACCAGGTGGTGGCCGAGAACAGGTGCGGCATGGCCTCGATGGGGTGCTCGAACACCTGGCGGTGGTCCCGCAGGTCGTACACGGCCAGCTTCTTGCCGCCGCGCGAGGTGCCGATGATGTAGCGGTCGAAGGCGTCGATGAAAAAGTCCTCGAACGGCTCGTCGAGCGGATACTCGCGCACGGTCAGGTCGCGCGTGTCCAGCTCGGCCAGCACCGGCCGGTCGCGGTAGGTGAACAGGGCCTTGTCGTCCGAATACAGGGCATAGATGGCGCTCACGCGCCCCTTGAGGGGCAGCAGCTTGCGCGGTGCCAGGCTGTCGCTGTCCAGCACCACCAGCTGGCGCGGCAGGCGGCAGGTGGCGAACAGGCGCCGCCCGTCACGCGACAAGGCGATGTTGCGTAGGTAGACGCAGGGGCGCACCTTGTTCAGCGGCCGCCCCTGGCGCAGCGAATACTGCAGCACCCAGCCGTCCCGCGCCGGCACGAAGAAGCGCTCGCCGCGCGGCGTGTACTTGATGCCGCCGTGCACGTTGGCAAAGGTGAACTTGTCCAGGATGCGCTCGTCCTCCACCACCCACACGCGGTTGGCGCCGCGCTCCA
>JALVPS010000048.1 GCA_027031685.1 Gammaproteobacteria bacterium
GCGGGCGGCAGGTCCAGGCCGAACTTGCGGGCGATGATCTGATCCACGCCCTGCGAGTGCAGCCACAGCGGGATCTTGTAGATGTTGTCCATGTCCACCGCCGAGATGACCGCGCGCTCCTCGACGTTGGTGAACAGGGCGATCTTGCGGCGCTCGTTCTCCGGCAGCACCTGCTCGGCGCGGCACAGCAGCACGTCCGGCTGGATGCCGATGGAGCGCAGCTCCTTGACCGAGTGCTGGGTGGGCTTGGTCTTCAGCTCGCCGGAGACGCGGATGTAGGGCACCAGGGTGAGGTGGATGAACAGGGCGCGCTCGTGGCCCTCCTCCACGCCCATCTGGCGGATGGCCTCCAGGAAGGGCAGCGACTCGATGTCGCCCACCGTGCCGCCGATCTCCACCATGGCCACGTCCGCGCCCTCGGCGCCGAGGCGGATGCGGCGCTTGATCTGGTCGGTGATGTGGGGGATCACCTGCACCGTGCCGCCCAGGTAGTCGCCGCGCCGCTCCTTGCGGATGACCTCCTCGTAGATCTGGCCGGTGGTGAAGTTGTTCCTGCGGCTGGTCTTGCAGTGCACGAAACGCTCGTAGTGGCCCAGGTCCAGGTCGGTTTCGGCACCGTCCTCGGTGACGAACACCTCGCCGTGCTGGAACGGACTCATGGTGCCGGGATCCACATTGATGTACGGATCCAGCTTCATCATGGTCACCTTGAGGCCCCGGGCCTCCAGCACGGCGCCCAGTGAGGCGGCGGCGATGCCCTTGCCCAGTGACGACACGACACCGCCGGTTACGAAGATGTATCGGGTCATGGATCGGAGCGCTGCATGAACTACCTGTGCGGAGGAGTGGACCGGCATGCCGGCACCCGCCGCTGTCGGACGGCGCGACTATAGCAGAAGGCGACTGTGGCCACAAAGCAACACCTGCGCCCAGGGGAAAAATTGTCAAATATTTTCAATGAGTTAAGACAGAAATCCCGAAACGGGCCGAGACCATGGGCGACACGGGCGCGCTGGGCATCCCCACAAGGGATGCCCAGCGTATTAAGATGGAAAGCCCGCAACCATTGCAGGCAGCCATGACCGAACGCATCGCCCCCGGCAAGCTGGTGGAATTCACCTACGCCATCTCCGACGAGAACGGCGTGGTGGTGGAACAGGTGGATTTTCCCCTCAACTACATCCACGGCCACGACTCCGGCCTGCACGACCGCATCGAACGGGCCCTGGCAGGGCACATGACGGGCGATTCGGTGCGCGTCACCCTGCCCCCCGAGGAGGGATTCGGCGCCCGCGACCCCGACCTGGTGGTCACCGAGGATCTGACCGACGTGCCCGCCGAGTTCCGCCACCTCGGCGCCGAGGCCGAGTTCCGCAACGAGCGGGGCGACACCAGGGTCTTCCGCGTGGTGGCCATCGGCGACGGCAAGCTGACCCTGGACGGCAACCACCCCCTGGCCGGCAAGACCGTCACTTTCACCCTCAACATCCTGCAGGTACGCGACGCCACTCCCCAGGAGCTGAGCGGCCAGGTGCCCACCGGCCAGGCCGCCGGCCCCATGACCACCCCGCCCACCCTCAACTGAGCCCGCCTCATCGCCGCGCGCGCCCGTCACGCCCACAAGACCCCATCGTTGTGATGGATGTGGCAGTCTCGCGACAGATTGCTCCCGCGTGTCGCCTTTTCATCGGTTTTGAGCAGTCCATTACAGATTCCGGGAACCAACGCATTAGACTTCAATCAGACAGTTGGCAGCAAAGGGGGGCTGTCAAGCCGCAAGGTGCTGGCCAGTTCACAACCCGACTGTTATTATTGGCGCAAATGCAACGATTTCTGTTGCGAATTGACAACATCCCATCACGGAGCAAACCATGAACTTTCACCCGGAATACCGCGAGCGCCGCGACACCTACCGGAGTTCCTCCTGGCACAACGCCCGGCCCGCCGCGCCGCGCCCCTGGCAGAACCCACGCCGCGACGAGCCCCGTAGTCAGACCGGCGAGGAGGAGATCGACCGCGTCGTCTTCCGCTGCCGGGACTGAGTCGGCGCAACCCGCCCGCGCTTGCCCTATAACGGCGGCCAGTCGGCCTGTCCCGCCCGTGAGGATGCGCAACGGTCGGTTCCGATGTCATACAACGTGGCGCGCTGCCCCCGCCTGAGTACCCGGTAGCAGCGCCGCAGCCACGCCCCGTCCAGCCACCCCTTGCGCAGGGCGTGGTGCTCCACGATCAGATAGCGCACCCCCTTGCGCCGCAGCGCCGTCAGACGCGCCATTGCCCCCGGCCCCGCGTGGAGCACATGGCCACGATGGTCCGTCCAGAAAAAGAAATAAGACGGGTCGGAGGCGCGCAGCAGGCCGTGCTGATCGTGGATGCTGGGGCCCAGCACGGCGATGGGCGCTCCCGGCGCCATGAGGTCGGCGAAGGCGCGGGCGTCCTCGTAATGGGCCTGGAAGCGCCGCGGATGGGCCTCCCAGGCCACCACCGCGGCCTCGAACAGCAGGGCCAGCCCCGCCAGGGCGGCCACCAGCCGGCGCCGCCGGGCCGCCCCCGCGCCAGCCCCTGACAGCCCCCAGGTCACCTGACCGAAGACCAGCGCCGCCAGCGGCACGCTCAGCACGTGGTAGTAGCTGGCCCAGAGCTCGCCGGTGGTGCGCCCGGTGACGAAATAGAACACCGCCAGGGCCACCAGCCAGTACACCGGCAGGCGCTGCGGCCAGCGCGCCAGGGCCTGCCGGCGGCGGCCCAGCCAGGCCAGGACCACACCGAACGGTGTCCACACCAGGGCCGTCTCCACCAGCAGCACGCCGGGCACGGTGCGCCAGGCCGAGCGCAGAAAGTCCAGCGAGGCGATGCGCACATAGCCTTCGTTGGAGATACCCAGAGAGTTGCCATAGCGCAGCCACAGCCCGTGGGCGTGCACGTACCAGGCCAGGGTCAGGCCCAGGCTGACCGCCGCGAACGCCCACAACGCCGGCCGGCGCAACATCCCCCAGCGCCAGCGGTCCCACACCAGGGCCAGGAACAGCAGCCCCATCACGCCGGCGGTGATCTTGGTGAGCAAGGCCAGGGTGGTGGCCACCAGCGCCAGGGCATACCAACCCCGGCGGGCCGTGCGCAACCAGCGCAGGAAGGCCCAGATGCCGGTCAGGTAGCCGAGCAGCATGAGCGGCTCGGGCTGGATGGCCGAGGCCATGCGTACCGCCAGCGGCGCCAGCACGAAAAAGGCCAGCGCCAGGTGGGCGGCGGCCGGCGGCAGCAGATCGTGCGCCAGGGCCGCGAACACTGCCAGCGCCAGCACGGCGGTGACGAAGGAGAACAGGCGCAGCCACTGCTCGTGATAGCCGAAGGCGCGCCAGGCCTGCGCCACCAGCCAGGGATGGAGGGGGAACTCGGACTCGACGAAGCCCGGCCCGTCGCCGCGCCAGTCGATGCGCGGGTACCACAGCCGGTCGTCCTCGCGGTAGAAGTTGCGGGCGATGGCCGCCACGTCCGCCTCGCGCCAGGACTCCCGCACGCCGCCGTCCACCGGGTGCCACACGTCCACCGCACGGACCAGCCCCCCCAGCACGAGCAGCAGCCACAGCGCGCGGCGCGAGGCCACCCGGTCCAGCCAGGGCGTCATGGTGATAACTCCCGAGTTCGCGGCATGGCAGCGCGCCGCCCGTCGTTGGTGCCGTTATGATTGGATCACGGCTGGTTTGACTGCCAAACCCGGGAAAGTTTGCGGAAGGGCCGACGCCTCCCGGCGGAACACGCCGGGCGGGGTGGCTTACAGAGAAGTGGCCGGTTGCCGCTCGTCCAGGGCTGGCGCAGCGGCGTCCGGCCCGTGCCGCACGGTGCGCACCGCCTCGACGATGGCCAGGCACCCCCCGTCGCGTCGCAGGTAATCCACCAGCCGCTGGCGGGCGTTCCGCACGATACGCTCGCGCTCGTCGGCATGGGCCAGGTAATAGGCGCACTTCTCGGGCAGGTCGCTCAGGTCCCAGGCCACCGGCACGTAGGTCTCGTAGGGCACGAACACGTCGGGCCGGGTCTCCAGATGGGACACGTCCGGCTTGACCAGGAGGGCATCGCAAGCGATGCACTGGAAGTCCCGGTAGGTGATCTCGCCCCAACCGAAGGGACTGAACCCGATCTTCGAGTGGCGCAGTTCGTTGAGGAACTGCAAATAGCCAATGCGGCGCTGGTCGTCCAGGGAAGAGACGACGCGGTAGTCTCCCTGCAATGGCCGCAGGGCCTCCAGCGCGGCCTTGCGGTGGTGGTGGTAGTACCACCAGTCGGGCTTGTCCGGCCCCAGACTCACCCGGCAGTGTACATCGATGTGGCGGCGGGCCGGCAACACCCGCTGCAGGGCACTGGCCCGCACCAGGCGGCGCAGCTCGGTGGCCGTGGCCAGGTTCCAGCCCACCACCAGCTTGTGGGTGTGCGCCTCCGGCAGCGGCGATCCGAAATACCAGCCAGCCGGCACCGGCACCTGCTGTCTGGCCATATAGTCGGCGAATGCGAAGCCGGTGGGCGAAGGCTGCTGATAGGCGTGCCGATCACGACAGAGCTGCTTCTTGATGTACAGGTCCACGCTCTCCAGCAGGGCGAAATAGGGACTGCTGGACTGGTCGAAATAGTCCAGATAGACAAGGGCCGGCCGATCGGGACGCCGGGCGGCGCGCTGGAACACGGCCAGCGTGTCCCGCACCGGCAGGCTCCAGTCCGACAGCGCGAACACCACGTCCGCTTCGGCCTCGGTCAGCACGCGATCCAGCTCGGACAGGGAGTTGGCCGGCGCGAAGCGCACCGCGATGTCGTGGCGCCACAACAGCACCTGCCGGTGATAACGGAACGGGACCACCATGTGCTCGGCAATGGCATCGGCCTGCCAGTTGCCGGTGACAAGTACTCGAGTTCGTTGCATCTCCCTCGCCTCCTGCGACGAATGCGCAGCGAAACCCTTTACCGGACACAACCGCCACACATCTTTACTGGGGTTTACTGGATGTTTCCGGGATATTTCCGGATGGATCGGAGCACTCCCCCGACGGCAGTATAAGAAGGGGCCGGCGGGCGCAATGTGATGCGTTTTGCGCTTTCGCTGTTTGCAAGCCCCCCCAGCGGCCAAAATCGGCTGCCGAACGGCAAAAAAATGCCCGGCTCGGGGCCGGGCAAGCGTATCGGTGGGATGGAGAAGCCGATCAGGCGACTTCGGCCTCCACGCGGGGGGTGAAGGTGAAGCGGCCGTCCACCACGTCCACGTAAATGGTTTCGCCGGGGGCAAAACGGCCGGCCAGGATCTGCTGGGCCAGCGGGTTCTCGATCTCGTGCTGGATGGCCCGCTTGAGCGGCCGGGCGCCGTAGATCGGGTCGAAGCCGGCCTCGGCCAGCGCATCCAGGGCGCGGGTACTGAACTCGATGTGCAGCTCGCGCTCGGCCAGCCGCTGCCGCAGGTGCTCCAGCTGGATGTCGGTGATCTTGCGGATCTGCTCCTTGCCCAGCGGGTGGAACACCACCGTCTCGTCGATCCGGTTGATGAACTCGGGCCGAAAGTGCTGTCCGACCACTTCCATCACCGCGGTCTTCATGGCCTCGTAGTCACCGGTGCGCGCCATCTCCTGGATGAGATTGGAGCCCAGGTTGGAGGTCATGATGATGACCGTGTTGCGGAAGTCCACGGTGCGGCCGTGGCCGTCCGTGAGGCGCCCGTCGTCCAGCACCTGCAGCAGGATATTGAATACATCCGGGTGGGCCTTCTCCACCTCGTCCAGGAGGATCACCGAGTACGGCTTGCGGCGCACGGCCTCGGTCAGGTAGCCGCCCTCCTCGTAGCCCACGTAGCCCGGCGGGGCACCGATGAGCCGCGCCACGGAGTGCTTCTCCATGAACTCGGACATGTCGATGCGCACCATGGCCTCTTCCGTGTCGAAGAGGAAGGCCGCCAGCGTCTTGGTCAGCTCGGTCTTGCCCACGCCGGTGGGCCCGAGGAACAGGAACGACCCGTTGGGCCGATTGGGGTCGGACAGCCCGGCGCGCGAGCGGCGGATGGTGTTGGCCACCGCCTCCACGGCCTCGTCCTGGCCCACCACGCGCTTCTTGAGCTCTTCCTCCAGGTGCAGCAGCTTCTCGCGCTCGCCCTCCAGCATCTTGGAAACCGGAATGCCGGTCCAGCGCGAGACGACCTCGGCGATCTCCTCCTCGGTCACCTCGTTGCGCAGCAGCTGGGTCTCGTGCTGTTCGGCCTCCTGGGCCGCCTGCAGCTTGCGCTCCAGCTCGGGGATC
Organism: Gammaproteobacteria bacterium; assembly: GCA_027031685.1. Taxonomy (GTDB): domain Bacteria; phylum Pseudomonadota; class Gammaproteobacteria; order UWMA-0217; family UWMA-0217; genus JALVPS01. The sequence goes on from JALVPS010000048.1 coordinate 6,271, forward strand.
CTGCCGTACTGCAGCTCGGACATGCGCGCCAGGTCCCCGGCCCGCTGCGCGGCCTCCAGCTCGATGCGCGCCTTCTCCAGCTCCTCCTTGATGTGGGCCGCGCCCTCCAGCATGGCCTTCTCGGCCTTCCAGACCTCCTCCAGGTCGGCGTATTCCTTCTCCAGCTGGGCGATCTGTTCCTCCAGGTCGGCCAGGCGCTTTCTGGAGGCCTCGTCGGTCTCCTTCTTGAGGGCCTCGCGCTCGATCTTGAGCTGGATCAGGCGGCGCTCCAGCTTGTCCAGCGCCTCCGGCTTGGAGTCGATCTCCATGCGGATGCGGGAGGCGGCCTCGTCGATCAGGTCGATGGCCTTGTCGGGCAGGTGCCGGTCGGTGATGTAGCGGTGCGACAGGGTGGCCGCGGCGACGATGGCCGGGTCGGTGATGGCCACGCCGTGGTGCACCTCGTAGCGCTCCTTCAGGCCGCGCAGGATGGCGATGGTGTCCTCCACGCTGGGCTCGTCCACCAGCACCTTCTGGAAGCGGCGCTCCAGGGCGGCGTCCTTCTCGATGTTCTCCCGGTACTCGTCCAGGGTGGTGGCACCGATGACGTGCAGCTCGCCGCGCGCCAGGGCCGGCTTGAGCATGTTGCCGGCGTCCATGGCCCCCTCGGCCTTCCCGGCACCCACCATGGTGTGGATCTCGTCGATGAACATGATGATGTTGCCGGCCTTCTTGACGTCGTTGATGACGCCCTTCAGGCGCTCCTCGAAGTCGCCGCGGAACTTGGCGCCGGCCAGCAGGGCGGCCATGTCCAGCTCCAGCACGCGCCGGTCCTTCAGGCCCTCGGGCACCTCGCCGTTGACGATGCGCTGCGCCAGGCC
>JALVPS010000049.1 GCA_027031685.1 Gammaproteobacteria bacterium
TCACCTTGCGGATGCGCTGGGCGTAGGGCTTGGAGGCCTCCATGCGCTCCTGCGCCTTGCGCATCTTGCTGGCGGCCACCATCTCCATGGCCTTGGTGATCTTCTGCGTGCTCTTGATGCTCTTGATTTGCGAGCGGATCTCTTTGGCGCCGGCCATGCCGTCTCCCCCTTACCAGGTGTGGTTGGCCTTGAAGTTGTCCAGGGCCTTGCGCATGGCGGCGGCAATGTCGTCGTTGTAGTCCGCCGTGGCGTTGATCTTGTCCAGCAGATCGGCGTGCTCGCTGTGCAGGTAGCTCTGCAGGGCGGCCTCGAAATCGACCACCTTCTTCACGTCCACGTCGTCCAGGTAGCCCTCGTTGACGGCGAACAGGGAGAAGGCCATCTCGGCGATGGACATGGGCGAGTACTGCGGCTGCTTCATGAGCTCGGTGACGCGCTGGCCGCGCTCCAGCTGCTTGCGCGTGGATTCGTCCAGGTCGGAGGCGAACTGGGCGAAGGCGGCCAGCTCGCGGTACTGCGCCAGGGCCAGGCGGATGCCGCCGCCCAGCTTCTTGATGATCTTCGTCTGCGCCGCGCCGCCCACCCGCGAGACGGACAGGCCGGCGTTGATGGCCGGCCGGATGCCGGCGTTGAACAGGTCGGTCTCCAGGAAGATCTGCCCGTCGGTGATGGAGATGACGTTGGTGGGCACGAAGGCGGACACGTCGCCGGCCTGCGTCTCGATGATGGGCAGGGCGGTGAGCGAGCCGGTCTTGCCCTTCACCTCGCCGTTGGTGGCCTGCTCCACGAACTCCTCGTTGACGCGCGCGGCGCGCTCCAGCAGGCGCGAGTGCAGGTAGAACACGTCGCCCGGGTAGGCCTCGCGGCCCGGCGGCCGGCGCAGCAGCAGGGACACCTGGCGGTAGGCCCAAGCCTGCTTGGTGAGGTCGTCGTAGATGATGAGGGCGTCCTCGCCACGGTCGCGGAAGTACTCGCCCATGCTGCAGCCGGCGTAGGGGGCGATGTACTGCATGGCGGCCGACTCGGCGGCGGAGGCGGCCACCACGATGGTGTGCTCCATGGCGCCGTGCTCCTCCAGCTTGCGCACCGTGGCGGCGATGCTGGAGGCCTTCTGCCCCACCGCCACGTAGATGCACTTGATGCCGGTGCCCTTCTGGTTGATGACCGTGTCGATGGCCACCGCCGTCTTGCCGGTCTGGCGGTCACCGATGATCAGCTCGCGCTGGCCACGGCCGATGGGCACCATGGAGTCGATGGCCTTGAGGCCGGTCTGCACCGGTTGGGACACCGACTTGCGGGCAATGACGCCGGGGGCGATCTTCTCGATGGGCGAGAAGCCGTCGTGCTCGATGGGGCCCTTGCCGTCGATGGGGTTGCCCAGGGAGTCCACCACCCGCCCCAGCAGCTGCGGGCCCACCGGCACCTCCAGAATGCGGCCTGTGCACTTGACGGTGTCGCCCTCGCGCAGGTGCTTGTAGTCGCCCAGTATGACCGCGCCAACCGAGTCGCGCTCCAGGTTGAGCGCCATGCCGTAGGTATCGCCGGGGAAGGCCAGCATCTCGCCCGACATGACGTCGGCCAGACCGTGGATGCGCACGATACCGTCGGTGACGCTGACGATGGTGCCCTCGGTGCGGGCCTCGGCCACGGCCTCGAAGTCCGCAATGCGTTTCTTGATCAGATCACTGATTTCAGTGGGATTCAACTGCATCATTCATTCCTCGGATTAGCGCGTCAGTGCGCTGGCCAGTTTTTCCAGCCGTGTCTTGAGCGAACCGTCGATCACCAGGTCCCCGGCGCGGATGATGGCGCCGCCCAGCAGCGATTCGTCCACCCGCTGGTGCAGTTGCACGACCTTGCCCAGGCGGGACTGCAACCGCTCGGCCAGGGTGGCCAACTGCTCCTCGCTGAGGGGCTGGGCGGTGACCACCTCGGCGGCGATGGTGCCCTCCGCCTCGGCCCGCAGCCGCTCGTACAGGGCGGCGATGTCGGGCAGCAAGGGCAGGCGGCCCTTCTCGGCCAGCAGGCGCACCAGGTTGCGGCCGTACTCGTCGAGGCCCTCGCCGGCCACGTCGATGACCAGCTGCGCCACCTCCGCCCGGCTCAGGCGCGGGCTGTCGATGGTGGCCTGCATGAGCGGGTCGGCCACGATGGCCCCCAGCAGGGCCAGGGTCTGCGACCAGTCGGCCAGCCGGTCCTGCTCACGGGCCAGACGGAAGACGGCGCGGGCGTAGGGGCGGGCCAGGGTGATGGTTTCCGACATGGCGCGCTACCCTCAGATCT
>JALVPS010000050.1 GCA_027031685.1 Gammaproteobacteria bacterium
CATGCACCCGGTGGGCGGCACGGCCTTTGCCAACGGCGGCCACGAGAAGCTGGCCGAGCGCAACCCCAACGCCTGCCGCGCCTGCCACGGCCGCAATGGCCAGGGCACGGTGCTGTCGAAGGTGGCCCATACCCGCCAGTTCAGCATCAAGGAGTGCGAGGGCGGCCGCCTCTGTGGCCAGGGCAATCCCATCACCCTGCCCGAGGGGATGGAGGTGTCGTGCGATCTGTGTCACCGCAACAAGCTCTGAAATTCTAGTCACGCGGCGCGATACGGCGTTGAAAATGGCCTCAATCTGCCTTGTCTCGCATTCGCCTGACCGAATTTCAACAACCGGTTGATCCGGTCTCTCCAAACCCACCATGGGTGACCCCTCCTGCCGCCTCCCCGTGAGGCGGCTTTTCTTTGCCTGCCTGGGCATCCTGCTCCCCGTAGGCGCCCCGGCGACCGGTGACGGCCCGGCCCTGCATGCCGAGCTGGCGCTGCCCTATTTCTCCAGCCTCGACACCCCGACACACGCCGGCCATGCCAACCCCTACCTGAGCCTGCACGGCCGCGGCCCCGTCAGCGCGCCCCTAGGCCTGGATCTGGGCGCCCTGCGCAGCAGCCGCGCCATTCGCCTCACCGCCCGCGATGCCCGCCATGAGGCCAGTCTGTACGGCTTCGCGGGCAGCGGACCGCAGGGGGAAGGGGGACAGCGGCCCGGCAGCGGGTTCGGGCTCCGGCTGCAGCGGTTCTTTTCCGGCGACGGCTTCGACCTGGCGCTGGGCTACGACTACATCTCCTCCCTGGCAAGCGTGGCGAGCGTCGCGCCCCTGGCCGGCCGGCGGCGGCTGGCCGGGCACGGCCTGTCCCTGCACCTGGAGACCGACGGACTGACCCTGGTGGTGGAGCACCTGGCCCTGCTCGACCCGCTGCCGGCGGCGGGGACCTTCGCCACCCATCCCGCCGCCACCCAGGTGGAATGGACCCTGCCGCTGCCCGCCGGCCAGCGCCTGATCGCCCACGACGCCACCGCCGCGCGCACCGTCCTGCGCAGCGGCTACGAGGGCCCCCGCCACGAAGCGCGCGAGGCGCACATGCACCAGGCGGCGCCACGACGACGCCTGATCCGCCGCCAGCACAGCTTCAATGCCCGCACACGCCGCATACACCGCTCGCGGCACAACGCCCACCATCGCATGTGGAGCGGCCGGCGCTCGACCAATGTCCGTTCCCGCACCATCACGCGCCACCGCTCACGCACCCGCATCCACAGCGGTCGCCCCTGACGCCAGGCTCGATCTTTCGCTGCGCGCTTTTTCCTTCGCAAGTCTCCTTGATCCGTCGACATTATTCCTGGCCGCCCTTCGGGGCGGTTTTTTTCGCGCTTTTTTCCGCCTGCCCCTGGCCTGAAATTTCTTGCGCACCTGCGCAAATCTCTTCGCAGACCCTGCCCGGCCGCCGCGCCCCGGAGGCGCACATCGCCTTGATATTTCAGCGTTTTTATTTCTGGCACGCGGCTTGCAATGAGATGGCTGTCACAATCCGGTTCCATCCACCATCGCAAGGAGAAAATCATGCAGAAGACGCATCGGCTGCTTTCCGTCCTGCTGGGAGGCCTCGGCCTGCTGTTGATTTCATCGACGGCCCAAGCGGTTCCCGCGTTTGCGCGGCAGGAGGGGGTGAAGTGCTCCACCTGTCACACGGCGTGGCCGCAGCTCAATGCCCGGGGCCGCGCCTTCAAGGAAAACGGCTACCGGTTTCCCGAGGACCGCGACGAGCCGCGCACGCTGTCGGACCTGATCGAGACCGGCATCCCCGCGGGGGCGCTGCTGGTGGCCCGCCCCTACGACAATGAAAACGGCGCCAAGAAGAACCGCGCCTTCCACGAGTTCGAGCTGTTTCTCGGCGGCGCGCTCAACGACCGCTGGTCGGGCTTTGCCGAAGTGGAGGCGGAGGACGAGACCGATTTTTCTCCGGAGATCGCCACCGGCGTGGTGGGCTTCCACCCCAGCCCGGCCATCAATCTGCTCATGGCCTGGGGCAATTATTTCTGGTCGGACAGCTCCGGGCTGCTGCGCGACGGGCTGCGCATGACCCGCAGCCATGTGGCGGCCATCAACGAGGGCTTCGGCGGCGTGGACGGCGGCGCCGGCCTGCGCGGCGCGCGCCAGATCGTCTCGCTCTACGGCCGCCCGCTGCCGCGCCTGTTCTACAGCCTCGGCTACAGCGGCGTCGCCGGCAGCGTGGAGGGTGACGAGCCCAAGAACATCAACGCGCGGCTGGCGCTGGACGTGCTGCCCAATGTGACCCTGGGCGGCTTCCACGTGGACGGCAAGAACGACGCCAGCGGCCTGTCCTTCAAGCGCAGCGGCGTGGACCTGCAGGCGGACATCGGTAACGCCCGCGTGCAGGGGCTGTTCGTGTCGGCCGATGACGACCTGGCCGGCGGTGGCAGCGAGAGCAACAACGCCTGGGCGCTGCAGGGCATGTACGTCATAAAGCGCGGCGCGCGCCCGGCCTGGGTGCCGCTGGTGCGCCTGGACGGCTACGGGCGCAACGATGGCAAGGACCGCTACCGGGAGCTGACCCTCAACCTGACGCACTACTTCGCGCAGAACATCAAGGGCTACCTGGAATACTGGAAACAGCTGGACGTACCGACGGGTGAGTCGAAGGCGGACCGCGTCACCGTGCAGGTGAGCGTGGCCTTCTGAGCCGGCGCGAGCGCTCCCGTCCCGCCGGGTGGGGGCATTCTCCCCCTCCGTGACCTGAAGGAGACGAGAAAGATGCACCACAAGACGAGATATTTTCTGACCGCCACCCTGGCCGGCCTGCTGCTCCTGGCCGCGCCCTGCAGCCCGGCCGCCGACGGCGCTCGCCTGGCGAAGGAAAAGTGCGAGCGTTGCCACGGCCCGCAGGGCAACAGCAGCGAGCCCGAGGTGCCGATCATCGCCGGCATTCCGCGCGACTATTTTCTGGACACCATGAAAAAATTCCGCAGCGGCGAGCGCCCCGCGGAGCGTTTCGAGACGAAGGGCCATCGCCCCACCGACATGAACGAGATCGCCAAGGCCCTGACGCGGGAGCAGATTCGCGCCCTGGCCGACTATTACGCGGCCCAGACCTTCCGGCCCGCCCGCCAGGCCGTCGATCCCGCCCTGGCCAAGAAGGGAGCGCGCGTCTACCGCAAGCGCTGCCGGCGCTGCCACGAGGACAACGGGCGCAGCTCCGAGGGCGATGCCGGCCGGCTGGCCGGGCAGTGGCTGCCCTACCTGTCGGCGCAGCTCGACAAATTCCTCTCCGGACGACGCAAACCGACCCGCAAGATGGCACGCCAGCTGAAGAAGCTGTCGGCCGACGAGCGCAAGGCGGTGCTGCATTTCTTCGCCTCGCAGGTGGACTGAACAGGGAAAGAGGGAGCAGGTCATGTCCCGGCAGGAAAAAAAGAAAACGATGCGCATTCCCTGGCAGGTATCCGGCAAGGTGCGCATCGCGCTGCTCACCGCCGTCGTGCTGGGCCTGATGGCGGGCATCTTCTCACGCGCCCTGGAGGCCACCAACCGCACGGAGTTCTGCGTCTCCTGCCACTCCATGCAGCAGAACCATGAACAGTACAAGGAGACGGTCCACTACCGTAACCGGCATGGCGTGGGCGCCGGCTGCCCCGACTGCCACGTGCCCAGGCGGTTCATTCCCAAGCTCAAGGCGAAAGTGCTGGCCCTGAAGGACGTCTACCACGAGTTCGCCGGCACGGTGGACACGCCGGAGAAGTTCGAGGCGCGCAAGTGGGAGCTGGCCAACCGCGTATGGCGGCGCATGAAGGCCAACGACTCACAGGCCTGCCGCAACTGCCATGCCTTCAGCCGCATGGCGCTGGACGAGCAGGACCCCTCGGCCCGCCGCCGTCACCTGCGCGCCATGAAGACCGGCAAGACCTGCATCGACTGCCACACCGGCATCGCCCACGAAGAGCCAGACCCGCCCGACGAGGCGGACGGCTGAGCCGGCCCGCGATCACACAAGCAAAAGAGGAGCCCGTCCATGTTGATACTGACCCGCCAGATCGGCGAGACGCTGGTCATCGGCGACGACATTCGCATCACCGTGCTCATGGTGCGCAACAGTCAGGCACGCCTGGGCATCGACGCGCCACGCTCGGTGCCGGTGCACCGGGAGGAGATCTACCGGCGCATCCGTGCAGAACGGGCCGACCACGCCAAGGACTGACACCGGGCCAGCGGCGCCCCTGCCGGCGGGCCGGCTACAGCGCCCCTCTCAAGGCGCTCCATGTCGAGCAGGGCGATGGATCCTTGATCTAGACCCCCTTTGTCAGTGAGCAAGCGCAGAATGGGGGAGTAAGGATTCTTGGCGCCAGGTTGAGGCGCGAGGCAATGAGGTTCTTGCGCACCGGCAGGCGCCAACATCATTCGCAGTTGTATCCCTGGTTGATCCAGTCACTGCCCACAACGCCCTTGATCGCCAGGCACCAGACCTTGGCCATCCTTGCCTCGCCCCGCTCATTGGGGTGCACACCGTCTCCCTGCAGATCGGCATTGGCATCGAAACCATCGGCCTGATCGACAATTACCACGGGGGAAGCAGCCGTGTTCTTGGCGGCGGCCAGACTGTCCAGTTCGGCCCGATAACCATCCCACCATTCGCTATCGATCATGGTCGGACGGGTGGGGATGATTTTCGCCAGCAAAATGGTGACCGACGGATTATGCGCCCGGAGCCTGTCGATCAATCTGGCCACATCTGTCGCCGTGGACTGCGCTGTCTCCGATTTGTCTCCAGGGAATATTTTCGTCTGCGAGGGATCATCTGGATCAGGCACCGAACGATCGGTGTACTGGATGCCGTCATTGGTTCCCAAGTGGATCAGGGCAATGTCAGCCGTTGCACTGAAATCAAACGACTTGTTCGCCACCTGGTCGGCCCGCCGCCCCCAATATCCTTCGTGATCGGTGTCGAACACATGGCCCTGATAATCCGCATAGGCAGCCAAGGGGGGATCGTCATCCTTGGCCTGATGCTGGGAGCCGATGAAGTCGAAGGACAATCCGGCATCGATCAGCTTCTTCCACAGTTCATAGCGATAACTCTTGAAGCCATGCCCACCCTGGGTGATCGAATCACCGATCATGACAATGCGATAGGTTGGCGCGTCGACCTGCACCTGTACAGGTTCCTTCACCCGATTGAATCCATCGGAAACCGTCAGCGTGGCAGTGTACACACCAGCCTCCGTGGGTGTGAATGTGACATCGGCGTCACTCTCATTCAGCGACGGGGCTGAGACACCAGGCGGCGGGGTCACCGCCCAGTCATAGGTCAAGGTGTCTCCATCTCCTGCCTGTACAGCACAAGAAATGCGGACCGAATTGTCTTCGACCACTATCCGCCGCGCCGGGCAATCCACGGTCGGCGCGGGATTGGCGCTGACGTGCACCGTCACCTTCTCCGCTTCCCCCGCCACGCCGTTGCTGGCCGTCAATCGCAGCTGGTAGGTAGTGACCTGTTGCGGGGTGAAGGTGAGGCTCAGGCCATTGCCGGCCGGGATGGTTTCACCGGCGGGTGAGAGGAGCTGCCAGCCAAATGTGAGGTCGCTGGTGCCATTGACGGGCTGGCAGGTAACGGTGACCACAGTGCCCTGCACGGCCTGCAGGGGGTTGTCGGGGCACCGGACCAGGTCGGCGGTGCGGGGCGTGCTGCCGGAGCTACTGCCACCACCAACAGAGCCACCGTTGCTGCCGGAGCCGTTGCCACCACCAGCAAAGTCACCCTCGTTGCCGGTATCGTTGCCACCCCCACCGCCACAGGCGACGAGGAGCAGGGAAAACAGGAGGCTGGCGGCGCGCCGCGCCCAGCGGGTAGTCTGGCTGTTCATGGGCATAGAAACGGGGAGTGCCGAGGGTTTGGGGATCCAAGTATATTGATGGACCGCGGCGCGGAATGGAGATGCGGTCACGAAAGCGCCGCCCGGCCCCATGAAATGACCGCTGGTTCCGCCCGTTATGCGATGCGGCGCACAGTCGGCGTCGCGCCGGCTCAAAAGGCCAGCCGCCACAGGTTGTGCAGGCCGGACACCACGAGCAGAGCGGCCACCGCCCCCAGCACCCAGCGCGTGCCCGGCAGGTCGGCGGGGGCGTCGGCGGGCACGCCGGCCAGCATGCGGCGCGTGATGGCGGCGCGGCGCGCCTCCAGCGGCGCCTCGAAGAACTTCACGGTGAGGAAGGACAGCAGATAGGTGAGCGGCAGGGCCATCACGCTGGCGAAGCTCAGCCCCAGCCAGGCCAGGGACTCCAGCAGCGGCACGTGCAGCAGGTAGGTGGAATAGGTCAGCTCGCCGAGCAGGTTGTCCAGCTTGCTGCGCTTCTTCAGCCCCAGCACCAGCACCAGGGCCACCAGCATGACCAACAGGTGGTTGACGTAGTAGTTGGTGAGCCCGTAGGGGGCAAAGGTGAGATAGAGCAGGGCCAGCATGGCCCCGATGAGCGCCGGCCGCGGGATGTTCACCTGCCGGTAGTAGTAACCCAGGGCGCCGATGCAGAAGGCCAGGATGGCGGCGTGGCCGCTGGTGAAGTAGGCCTCGTGCCAGCTCCGCCCCACGGCCTCGCTGCCACCCATGAAGTTCTGCGGCCCAGCCAGCGCCAGCACGCCCAGGTAGAGCAGCTCGAAGCCGACGATGGCCGCCAGCACGCGCCGGCGCGGCACTACCCAGGGGGCCATGAGATAGAACACGAAGTCGTAGGGCAACGTCCAGGCCGGCACGTCGATCATGCCGTAGGCGTATCTGTTGAGGAAATGGAAGAAGCCGATGATGCCGTAGGGGATGAGCATCAGGTCACCCAGGATGCGCTCCGGCTCCATCTGCGGGATGCGCTCCGGGTGCCAGCCCATGACGGCCACCATGACCGCCAGGATGATGAGCAGGATGGTCCAGTAGAGGGGGTAGATGCGGATGAAGCGGCCCACCAGGAAGGCCTTGATGCCCACGGCGTTGAGCGGGTACTTGTTGTTCAGCACCCAGGTGATGACATAGCCGCTGAGCACGAAGAAGCACATGACGGCCACGTGGCCGATGCCCAGGTAGCCGAAGTGCTCACGCCCGAAATGCTCGACGAACCACGCCTGAATGTAGTGCACCGACCACTGGTAGTGGTGGTCGATGACCCAGATCGACATGATGAGGCGGAAGAGCCCCAGTCCCAGTCCCGGTCCCATAACGCTCAATTCCTGACAGGCGGCGTGACAATGATGGCAGTTCCCGGCCCCGGGAGCCGGGAACTGCTACGCACTTCGACCGCCCGGGCCGGGACGGGGTTCATGAGCCCGCCAGCGGGCCAGTCAACGGTTGAGGCGGTTCTCGATGAGGTCCTCCACCACGTGCGGGTCGGCCAGGGTGGAAGTGTCCCCCAGGTTGTCCAGCTCGTTGGCGGCGATCTTGCGCAGGATGCGGCGCATGATCTTGCCGGAGCGGGTCTTGGGCAGGCCCGGCGCCCACTGGATGTAGTTGATCTTGGCGATGGGACCGATCTCCTTGCGCACCAGGTCGATGAGCTCCTGCTTCAGCTCGTCGGTGCCCTCCACGCCGGCCTTGAGGGTGACGTAGGCGTAGATGCCCTGGCCGGTGATCTCGTGCGGGAAGCCCACCACGGCCGCCTCGGCCACCGCCGGGTGCAGCACCAGGGCGGACTCGATCTCCGCCGTGCCCAGCCGGTGGCCGGACACGTTGAGCACGTCGTCCACCCGGCCGGTGATCCAGTAGTAGCCATCGGCGTCGCGCCGCACCCCGTCGCCGGTGAAGTAGTTGCCGGGGTACATCTTGAAGTAGGTGTCCACGAAGCGCTGGTGGTCGCCGTACACGGTGCGCATCTGCCCCGGCCAGGAGCGGGTGATGACCAGGTTGCCGCTGGCCTCGCCCCCCAGCACCTGACCCTGGTCGTCCACCACCGCCGGCACCACGCCGAAGAAGGGCCGCGTGGCGGAGCCGGGCTTGAGGGGCGTGGCGCCCGGCAGGGGGGTGATCATGTGGCCGCCGGTCTCCGTCTGCCACCAGGTGTCCACGATGGGGCAGCGGCCCTCGCCCACCACATGGTAATACCACTCCCAGGCCTCCGGATTGATGGGCTCGCCCACCGTGCCGAGCAGCTTGAGGCTCTTGCGGGAGGTCTTCTTCACCGGCTCGTCGCCGGCGCGCATGAGGGCGCGGATGGCGGTGGGCGCGGTGTAGAACTGGTTCACCTGGTGCTTGTCCACCACCTGCCAGAAGCGCGACATGTCCGGATAGTTGGGCACGCCCTCGAACATGAGGGTGATGGCGCCGTTGGCCAGCGGCCCGTACACGATGTAGGTATGGCCGGTGACCCAGCCCACGTCGGCGGTGCACCAGTAGATGTCGCCGTCGTGGTAGTCGAAGGTGTACTTGTGGGTGGCGCAGGCGTACACCAGATAGCCGCCGGTGGTGTGCAGCACGCCCTTGGGCTTGCCGGTGGAGCCGGAGGTGTAGAGGATGAACAGCGGATCCTCGGCGTCCATCACCTCCGGCTCGCACTCGGCCGACGCCCCGGCCATGGCCTCGTGGTACCAGAGGTCGCGGCCCTCGGTCCAGGCGATGTCGCCGCCGGTGCGCTTGACCACCAAGCAGGTGTGCACGTTGGGCGTCTGCGCCAGGGCCTCGTCGGCGTGGGCCTTGAGGTGCACGCGCTTGCCGCCGCGCAGACCCTCGTCGGCGGTGATCAGCACGTGGCAGTCGGCGTCCAGGATGCGGTCGCGCAGGGCGTCGGGCGAGAAACCGCCGAACACCACCGAGTGGATGGCGCCGATGCGCGCGCAGGCCAGCATGGCGGCGGCCGCCTCCGGGATCATGGGCATGTAGATGCATACCCGGTCGCCCTTCTTCACCCCGCGCGACTTGAGCACGTTGGCCAGTTTGCACACCTCGGCGTGCAGCTCGCGGTAGGTGATCTTCTTGTCCTCGCTGGGGTCGTCTCCCTCCCAGATGATGGCCGTCTGGTCGCCGCGGGTCTCCAGGTGGCGGTCCAGGCAGTTGTAGCTCACGTTCAGCTGGCCGCCCTCGAACCACTTGATGTACAGGTTGTCCGGGTCGAAGCGCCAGTCGCTGACCTTGTCCCACCGCTTGTACCAGGTGACGAACTGCTCCGCCTGGCCGGCCCAGAAGGCGTCGGGGTCCTCCACCGACTGGCGGTACATCTGCTCGTACTGCTCGGCGTTGATGTGGGCCCGGGCGGCGAATTCCCCGGGAACGGGATAGACCTTTTCTTCTGACATGACGCAGTCTCCTCTCGTGTTCGTGGCTTCGGTGGCGACGGGTGGTCAGCCCGGCATGCCCCCAGTATAGCGGTCGTCGTCGTCCCGCCGGCTACCGCGCGGCGCGGTGCAGTGGCCGCTGGCGCAGCCCAGCCGGCGCTGGACGGGAAAGAAGCCGATCAGCAGCAGCGGGAAGGCCGCCACCCAGGCCCAAGCCGACCCGCCGGCGAAGTCCGCCGGCGCCAGCAGCCAGGTGGTGAACTGCAGCCCGGACTGGAAGAACAGGGCGGCGTGGGCCACCCACAGCAGCCGCTGCAGGGCCGGGTGCAGGGACGGAACGGATCGGGCCATGGCGGGATCCTCCGGAGCGACAGGTTGGCCGCCGCGCGGGCGGTGCGTGTTGAGCCAGGTCATGGGCCTTCAGAATATGTCCACATCGAAGCTGCCGTGCATCTCCTCCTGGAACTGCTTAACGGCGCGCATGGCCATGCGCAGGCGCTCGCGGGAGAGCGGCGTCAGCTCGTCCAGCGGCACCTGCTTGTCCGGCAGCTCGCCGGCGGCCAGCTGGCGCAGCTGGTGCGTCAGGGCGATGTCCAGCAGCTCGTCGTAGGCGTCCGCCACCACCTGCATGAGCCCGTGCGGCAGGGCCCCGGCGCGCACCAGCGCGCGCAGCCGGTCGATGGTGTGCGTGGCGGCCACGCCGCGGCTGAGGGCGAAGATGCGCACCGCGTCGGCGATGAGGCGCAGGCCGTTGCGCTTGATGTCCACGTATTCGCCGCGCGCCCCCTTGTGGGTCAGCAGGCGGTCGAACAGGCCGATGGCCGGCCGCCCCTCGGCGTCCTGCTCGGCCATGCGGCGCAGCAGCAGGCGGCGCCGCGCCACCCGCGCCAGCACGTGGCGGCGCAGCCGCTCCACCAGCGCCTGGTCGCCGTACAGCCCGTCGAAGTCGAACACGATGTTGGACCACATGGCCGAGGCCTCGCCGGGGTGCGAGGTGATGTGATCCACCCGTTCGCACCAGCCGGCCAGCGGGCGGCGGTATTCCGGGTTACGGGCCATCACCTCGCCGGGACACAGCGGCCAGCCGAGCATGTCGAGGGCGCGGTTGAAGCGCCCGGCCAGCTCGGCGAACCACACCGCCTCGGCCTCGTCGATGCCGTCGGCGTAGATCAGGCCGTTGTCCTGGTCGGCGCCGAACAGCATCTCGCGCCGCCCGGCCGAGCCCATGACGATGACCGCGTAGGGACCGGGCGCCCCGCCCAGCCCTTCGCGACGCATGTCCTCGGCGCACAGCGCGAGGGCGCGGCGCTGCAGGGCCAGCTGCACCTCGCTCAGCCAGCGCAGGGCGTCGCTGGCGCGGTGGTGGCTGGCATGGGCCTCGCGCGCCAGGGCCGGCAGGCGCTCCACCAGCCCGCGCAGCTCCTCCAGGTCGCGCGCCGCGACGGCCAGCGCCACGAAGCTGCCCTCCTCGGCGTGCAGCAGGCGCACCAGGTCGCTCTGCGAGACGATGCCCACCGGCCGCTCGTCCTCCATGACCAGCAGGTACTTCACGGCGTGCCGCTCCAGCGCCTCCTGGGCGCGCCAGGCGGGATCGCCGCTGCGCAGCCACACGGGCCGCTCGCAGGCCGCCTCGCGCACCGGCTGGTCGGGGCCGGCGCCGCGGTGGATGAGCGCCTCGGCCAGCCCGGCGAAGGTGAGCATGCCGTACACGGTGTCGCCGTCGCGCACCAGCAGGCTGCCGATCTTGCGTCCCTGCATGGTATCGAAGGCCTCGCGGATGGTGGTGTCCGGCCCGCAGTGGGCCACCGGCGACTTCATGAGCCGGTAGAGGGGCGTGGCCAGCCGCCCGGTGACGCGCTCGCCGCGCTGCAGCTGGCGCAGGCGGCGGGCGATCTGACGGTCCACCAGGGCCTGCAGGGCAGGCCGCTCGGCCAGCAGGGCGCGCCAGCGCGCCTCGCCGATCCACAGCAACTCGCCGTCCGCCTGCACCACGGCGGTGGTGACGTAGTCGGCGTGGTCGAGCAGGTTGGCCAGGCCGCACAGCTCGCCCGCCTCCAGCTGGGCCGTCTGGCCGCCCGGCCAGCGCAGCTCGATGGCCGTGTCGATGGGCAGCTGCAGGCAGCCGCAGAAGGGCTCGCCGGGCCGGAACAGGATCTGCCCGCCGTGAACCGGACGCACCTCGCCGGCGTCCAACAGGGCAGCCACCAGCGCCGCGTCGGCGTCGCGCAGCCCGGGACTGGCCAGCAGGGCCTGCAGGCGCCGCTCAGACATGGGACACCCCCGGGAGCCATCCGCCATGACCGCCACCACCCTGCACCAGATCCGTCGCCGCCGCGCCGAGGACGCGGCCCGGGTGGCGGCCGCCGCCGCCCTGCTGGACACCACCGAGTTCCAGCTGTTCGCCCTCGCCTGGCGCCACTGGTACGGCCGCCCGGCGGGCGAGGCGGAACTGGAGCGCTGGTACGTGCCCTACATGTTCGAGGACCGCGTGCCGGTGTGGGTGCGCGACTTCGTGCGCGGCATCGAGCGGGCCGCCGCCAGCGGCACCCTGGACCGGCGCGACTACCCGGAGACGCTGCAGCCGCCCGCCACGCCGCGGCGCCACCGGCTGGGGCTGGAAGGCCTGGCGCTGATCGTGCTGCTGCTGGCCTTCCTGCTGTGGCTGGCGCAGCACGTGGCCGGCTTGCTGGGGCTGGTGGAGAGCTGCTACTTTCCTCCCTGTCTCTGAAACGGCCCGCCCCGCCCCATGTTCGACTACCTGTTCGTGGCCGTCACCGGCCTCATCGCCTGGCACGGCATCAGCTACCGCGACGCCAACGGCGAGCGTGAATGGGGCCATCTGATCTTCGGCGCCATCGCCCTGCTGTTCTGCATCCGCGTCCTGCTGGTGGACATCCTCGAGATCGTCTGAGCGCCGGCCCGGCCCCCACCACGCCATCACCCCGCCCGCGCCGCCCACGACCGTCACTTGCGGTACGGCCGCTGTGCCGCGTCCAGGGCCGGCACGCGCAGCACGCGCTGCTCCGGCGGCAGGGCCAGCTGCGCGCGCAGATAGCGGGCGCGGTCGGCGATGGTGGGCGGCCGCTCCGACTGGCCGCGCAGGAAGCGCGTCAGCCAGCCGGGCCCCTCCGCCACTCGCTCGTCCAGGGCCATGGCCCGCTCGTAGTCCGCCAGCGCCTCCCGGTAGCGGCCCAGGCGGTCCTTGGCGATGCCGCGATTGGCCCAGGCGCCGGCGAAGTCCGGCTCGCGCTCAATGGCCCGATCCAGCAGCTCGATGGCCGGCACCAGCTGGCCAAGCTGGATGAGGGCGCGCGCCTGGCCGCGCAGGGCGTCCACCAGCTCCGGGTTGCGCTGCCAGGCGCGGGCGTACAGGCGGCGCGCCTCGTCGTACTGGCCGTCGTCGAAGGCGCGGTTGGCGGCGGCGTAGTCCTGCAGGCCCGGCGCGCGGCCGGCCAGCAGCCAGTCGTACAGCGACCAGCCCACCCAGGCCAGGGTGAGCACGATGGCCGTCAGCTTGAGAAAGCGGTACAGCCGGTCATCCACGGGGAATGCCCAGCAGGTTGGCGTTGAAGAAGAAGGAGAAGGCGGTGGCCAGGATCACCGCCAGGAAACTGGCCCGGCTCTGCTGTCCCTGCAGCTCCTCCGGGGTCAGGTCGCGCGCCAGCCGCCGCTGCAGACGGCGCACGCTGAAGATGAAGATGAGGCGCCGCACGGGAAAGAACAGCATGGCCGCCAGCACCACAACGGAAAGCGTGAAGTAGAGCATGGTCCTCCTCTGTCCCATGAGCGGGTCTATTGTGCCCGCAGCCGCACAAAAAGGGGGAGGGCCGGAGGCCCTCCCAATGAGTGGGGGTTCAGACAGGAGACGAATCCCGCTCAATCCGGCACGTCGATGTCGAACTCGATGTCGCCGATGTCCTCGTGCAAGGCCACCACCTCCTTGGCCGGCACCCGCGACAGCTCCATCTTGTAGGCTAGGAACCACATCATGAACACGCCCAGGGCCCACCACAGCAGCTGCCAGGCCCAGATGGACGGCATGCCGAAGATCCAGGTGGAGGCATCGTTGGGGTTGCCGAAGATGGTATTGCCGATGACCGCGCCCGGACCGATGCCGAAGAAGAACCACACCAGGGTGATGATCCATGCCAGCGGCACCAGCGAGCGCTTGTCGGCCGGCAGGCTGGCGTGCTCGCGCAGGAAGTTGTGGAAGGTCATGCGGTGCTCGCGCTCGCGCGGGTTCTGCGTCACGGCCGACACCAGGATGGCGATGGTGAGGTTGAACAGGATGCCCCAGCCGGCCGAGTGGATGGTCATGGGCCAGCGGCCCCAGGGCATGAACTGGGCGCCGATCTTCTCCGTCAGGGTGACGGCGATCAGGCCGGCGATGAGGCCCAACACCACCCCCTGGCGGGTGAGGAACGGCCACCAGCACACGGCGATCAGCGCCGGCCACATCTGGAAGCCGTAGGCCACCGCCAGGCCGCCCAGCAGCACCAGCGCGTCCTTGGCGTGGGTGGCCACCAGCAGCGCCGCCAGCACGATGATGATGACGCCGATGCGGCCCCACAGCTTCTGCGTCTTGTGCGAGGCGTTGGGCAGGATGAAGCGCTTGAGGATGTCGCGCGTCAGCATGCCGCCGGCGGTGGACATGTAGGCCGCGCCGGTGGACTGCATGGCCGCCAGGGCGCACACCGACAGCAGGCCCACCAGCCAGGGCACCGTGTCACTCATCAGGTTGATGAGCTGTGGCACCAACATGCCCTGCTTGCCGGCCGACTCCATGATGTCCTTGCCGCCCAGCAGCGGGCCGAGCACGTTGTTCACCAGCTCCGGATGGGCCGCCAGGAACTTGGTGTCGGCACCCAGGAAGTGCGAGCCGATGCCCTGGATGGCGGTGAAGAACATGAGGATGAAGCCGATGCCGAAGCTGGAGGCCCATACCTGCTGCGGGGCGAAGGGGGCCGGGCTGTGGTTGGAGAAGGCCCACATGGAGAAGGCCGGCGCCGACTGGATGCCCATGAGGGCGAACATGTAGGTGAGCACCATGATGCCGGTCCAGGCCCCGCCCACCGGCGCCGTGGCCGTGCCCAGGCCGGCACCGAACTGGATCACGCCTGGGATGGCCACGTAGCTGGAATAGCCGTCGGGCGTGGTCTTGCCGAACACCGCCTTGCCGTCCGGCCCCACCGAGGCCAGCACGGCGATGCGCTCGTTGAGGGCGTCCCAGCCGCCCACGGCGTTGAGGGCGATGACGCCGATGGCCACGATGCCGCCGGCCAGCAGGATGGCCTGCGCCGAGTCCACGTAGGCCACCGCGCGCAGCCCGCCGGAGGCCACGTAGATGATGACCACGATGGACAGCAGCCACATGCCCACCTCGACGCCCAGCATGCCGTCGGTGAGCACGTTGAACAGGAAGCCGGAGGCGCGCAGCTGCAGGCCCAGATAGGGGATGGAGAAGATCAGCGCCACCAGCACCACCAGCAGGCGGATGGTGTCGGAGCGGAAGTAGTAGGACAGCATCTCGCCGGGGGTGACGAAGCCGAAGCGCTTGCCCAGCATCCACTGCCGCTTGAGGAAGATCACCCCGGTGAAGGGAATGGTGATGGCGTAGAACGACGCGTAGGCGTACTGGAAGCCGTCACGGTAGATCAGCCCCGGGTGGCCCATGAAGGTCCAGCCGGAGAACGAGGTCGCCGTCGCCGCCAGGATGAACACCCACAGCGAGATGCGGCGACCGGCCACGAAGTAGTCGCTGGCGGTCCTGGCCGAGAGGGCACCCTTGATGCCCCAGAAGATGCAGTACGACCAGTACAGCGCGACGAACACGAAAAGCCATACGACTTTTGCCTCCATCGGATCAGGTCCTCCTCGATTGATTGAATGTGTGCTTGCGCGGACCCCGGCGACGGCGGGCACCCCCCGCGGGCGAACGACGGACCGGCATCCACCCTTGCCGAATGCAAATTGTGGGCCACATCACACTTTCACACCCGATCAAGAAAGTGGGCCGCAAGGCATTGATTCGACAGCGGATTTCCACGGCCGGCAGGGCACGCCCTTCGCCGCAGCGGGTGGAGCAGCGGCCATTGTTACGCGCCGTAACGCGGGGCGCGTTACCATCGGTAACAGTCAGTCCGCGCCGGGGCCACGGCCGGGGCGGAACAGGCCCAGCCGCTGGCGCCGCTCCCACAGCGACTTGCGGCTGATGCCCAGGCGGCGCGCCAGCTCCGTCTCCGTGAGCCGGTCCTGGTAGCGCAGCACGAACTGGCGGAAGTACTCCTCCAGGCTGAGGGCCTGCTCCAGGGGCGCCGGGGCCGGCGCGGCGGGCGGGGCGTCCAGCCCCAGGCTGTCGGGATCGACCTCACCGCCCTCGCCCAGGATCACCGCCCGCTCCAGGGTGTTCTCCAGCTCGCGCACGTTGCCCGGCCAGTCGTGGGCCAGCAGCCGCGCCAGGGCCGCCTCGCCCAGCCGCAGCGGCGGGCGGTTGAGGCGCGCGCACAAGCGGCCGAGCAGGAATTCGGCCAGCGGGGCGATGTCCTCGCGCCGCTCGCGCAGCGGCGGCAGGTGGATGACCAGCACATTGAGGCGGTAGTAGAGGTCCTCGCGGAAGCTGCCATCGCGCACCATGGCCGCCAGGTCGCGGTGGGTGGCGGCGATGAGGCGCACGTTCACGTGGCGTACGCGCGTAGCCCCCAGCGGGCGCAGCTCGCCGTTCTGCAGCACGCGCAGCAGCTGGGCCTGCACGCCCGGGGCCAGCTCGCCGATCTCGTCCAGGAACAGGGTGCCGTCGTGGGCGGCAGCGATGAGGCCCTCCTTGCGGCGCACGGCGCCGGTGAAGGCCCCCTGCTCGTGGCCGAACAGCTCGCTCTCGATGAGGTTCTCGGGGATGCTGGCGCAGTTGACGGTGATGAAGGGCGCCTCGCTGCGCAGGCTGTGGGCGTGCAGGGCGCGCGCCACCAGCTCCTTGCCGGTGCCGGACTCGCCCTGGATGAGCACGCTGGCGTCGGTGGGGGCGATCTTCTCGATCTGCCGGAACACGCGCCGCATGGCCGGGCACTGCCCCACCAGCGTGTCCACCGGAAAGCGCTCGCGGCTCTCCCGCCCCAGCTGGCGGGCGCGCCGCTCCAGCCGCTCGCTGCGCAGGGTGCGCTCGATGAGCAGGGCCAGCTCGCGGTGGTCGAAGGGCTTGGCGATGTAGTCGGCGGCGCCCTGCTTCATGGCGCTCACCGCCGAGCGTACGCTGGCGTAAGAGGTGAGCACGATGAGCGGCACGCCGTCCAGCTCGGCCAGCAGCTCGGTGCCCTCCCCGTCCGGCAGGCGCAGGTCGGCCAGCACCAGGTCCACCGGCCCGGCGGCCAGCCGCTCGCGCGCCTCGGCCAGGGTGGCCGCGCCGTGCACGGTGTAGCCCTCGCGCGCCAGGAAACTGCCCAGCGCCTCGCGGATGACCGCCTCGTCCTCCAGCAGCAACAGGGTGGTGCTCATGAACTCGCCTCGCTCGTCTCGCTTTCCGCCCCGGCCAGCGGCAGTTCCACCTCGAAGCGCGCCCCGCCCAGCGCCCCGTCGGTGGCGCGCACGCGGCCGCCCAGCTCGGTGACGATGTTGTACACCACGGCCAGGCCCAGGCCGGTGCCCTGCCCGGCCGGCTTGGTGGTGTAGAAGGGTTCGAACAGCTGCCCGCGGCCTTCTGCCGGCAGGCCCGGCCCCTCGTCCTCGATGGCCACCCGCACGCGCCGCCCGTCGCAGACTCCCTGCACACGGATGCGCCCGTCCGGGGCCGAGGCGTCCACGGCGTTGGCCAGCAGGTTGATGAAGGCCTGGGTGAGGGCCTGCGGATCGCCCGCCACGCGGCAGTCGGCCGGCAGGTCCACCTCGAAGCGCAGGCGGCGCGCCCGCTTGTCCAGCCGCACCAGGTCCAGGGCCTCCTGCAGGGGTTTGGCCAGCGGCAGCACCAGGCGCGGCGCGGGGGCGGCGGCGTGGTCACGGTGGCTGTAGGTGAGCAGGGCCTTGAGGATACGGTCGATACGCGCCGTCTGCTCCAGAATCTGCGCCGCCAACCGCTCGCGCGCCGCGCCGTCGTCGGTGTGCGGCAGGTTCTGCGCCAGGCAGGCGATGCCGGTGAGGGGATTGCCCACCTCGTGGGCGATACCCGCCGCCAGCCGCCCCAGGGAGCGCAGCCGGTCCTGGTGGGCCAGCTCCTGGGCCAGGGCCTGCTTCTCGGTCACGTCCTCCACCAGCAGCACGGTGGTGTGGGCCGGCTGGCCGCCGTCGGGGGCCGCCACCTGCAGCCGGCTGCGGTGCAGGTTGAACCAGCGCCGCTGGCCGTCCAGCACCACCTGCACCTGGTAGCGGTGATCCTCGTCGCCGTGCGCCAGCCCCTGCAGCAGACGCCGCCAGGTGTCGGGCAGCTCCTCCAGGCCGGCCGGGGCCGGCAGGCCGGTGACCACCGACAGGGCGTAGTTCCACAGGATGACCTCCTCATCGGCGTCCAGCAGGCACACCCCCACCGGCAGTTCGTACAGCACCTGACGCAGGAACTGGCGCGTGGTCTCCAGCTCGGCGCTCAGGCCGCTCAGGGCGGAGCGCGAGTCGGCCAGGCGCGCCTCCAGGTGGCGGAAGCTGTCGGCCAGGGCGCGGCGCGCGTCGCTGGACAGCTCCAGGCGCTGGTCGACGATGAGCTGCGCCAGGCGTGGCCCCACCAGCCCGGACAGGTTGCGCTGGATACGCTCGCGCAGGCGCAGCAGGTGGTGCGGACGGCGCTCGTCGGCCGCCATGCGCAGGTCGCGCAGGGCCAGGTCCACCTCGCGCTCGGCGATCTCCTCGCCCAGCAGGGCCGCCAGGTGGGCCTTGAACTGGGCCGGCGAGGCCAGCGCCACCACCCCGCCCGCCGCCTGCACCAGGTCCGTGCAGCAGGCCTGCGCCGCGCGCCGCTCGTCCGGCGACAGGCGCGTGAGCAGCGACACGGCCACGAACAGGCCGCCGTTCACCAGCAGCGACAGGAAGGTGGCGTGGCTCCAGCGCTCCAGCCCCGGCCAGGGCCGCCAGGTCCACTCCGGCAGCGGGCTGACCAGCCCCGCCTGGGCCAGCATGGGCCACAGCAGGGTCACGGTCCACACGGCGATGCCGCCCAGCAGGCCGGCGATGAAGCCCCAGCGCGTGGCGCGCCGCCAGAAGATCACCCCCACCACACCGGGCAGGAACTGCACCACCGCCACGAAGGAGATCAGCCCCAGCTGCACCAGCCCCTCCTTGTGCACCAGCAGGCGGTAGAAGCCGTAGGCGGCGAACAGGATCATGCCGATCAGCAGGCGCCGCCCCCACAGCAGCCAGCGGTACAGGTCCAGCTTGGGGTCCGGGTAGCTGGCCGGCAGCAACAGGTGGTTGAGGCACATGTGCGACAGGGCCAGGGTGGTGACGATGACCATGGCCGAGGCCGCCGACAGACCGCCCACGAAGGTCAGCAGCGGCAGCCAGCCGGGCGCCTGGGGCGCCAGGCTCACCCCCAGCACGTAGTAGTCGGCCGGCTGCGACAGGGCCAGCGCCTGCCCCGACCACAGCACCAGCGGGATGGGCAGATTGAGCAGCAACAGGTAGAGGGGAAAGGCCCAGGCCGCCGTGCGCAGGGCGCGCGGCGCGATGTTCTCCGTGAACAGCATGTGGAACTGGCGCGGCAGCAGGAAGGCCGCCGCGAAGCTCAGCGTGAGCAGGGTCAGCCAGGGCCCCTCGCGGGTGGGCGCGTAGAGGCGCTGCACGGCCTCCGGGTGGGCCGCCAGCCAGTCGTTCAGGCCGGCCGGCCCGCCCAGCACACCGAACAGGGCGAAGCCCCCCACCGCCAGCAGTGCCACCAGCTTGACCAGCGACTCGAAGGCGATGGCCACCACCAGCCCGGCGTGCTTCTCGCGCGGCGTCACGTGGCGCGCCCCGAACAGGATGGCGAACACCGTGAGCGTGGCGCACAGGCCGAAGGCGATGAAATCGGGCGGCGTGCGGCTGGACAGCAGCTTGAGGGAGCCCGTCACCGCCTCGATCTGCAGCGACAGATAGGGCAGCGCCCCCACCAGCATGAACAGCGTCACCAGCACCCCCGACCACTGGCTGCGGTAGCGGAAGGTGAACAGGTCCGCCAGCGAGGTGAGCTGGTAGTTGCGCACCATGCGCAGCAGCGGCAGCAACAGCACCGGCGCCAGCAGGAAGGCCAGCGTCACGCCCAGATAGATGGTCAGGAAGTTGTAGCCCTGCTGGGCGGCGAAGCCCACGCTGCCGTAGAAGCTCCAGGTGGTGGCATACACCCCCAGCGACAGCGTGTACACCAGCGGATGGCGCGCCAGCCGCGCCGGCACCAGCCCCACGTCCGTGGCATAGGCCACGAAGAACAGCACGAACAGGTACAGCAGGCCCAGCCCGAACAGCAGCTCCAGGCTATAGCTCACCGCCGCCCTTCCCCGCCTGCAGCCAGGCGATGAGGGCGATCACCACCGCCCACAGCACATACGGCACATACCACAGCCCCGCCGCCCCCCACTGCCCCTGCAGCGGCGAGACCAGCAGCACCAGCGCCAGCAGCAGCACCACCAGTG
>JALVPS010000051.1 GCA_027031685.1 Gammaproteobacteria bacterium
GCCCCCTGCTGGGCCTGCCCACCTCGTTCATCATCTCCCCCGACGGGCAGCAGATGATCACCCACATCGGCCCGCTCACCCGCCAGCAACTGGAAGACCTGCTGCGGCGATTCCGGGCCGCGTCGCGCCAGTCGGTGGACGCCAAATAGGAACGGGGCCCCGCAAGACCCCGTTCCTGACACGCCGTTCAGTCTCGTTCAGGTATACAGCTTGGGTGCGCCGAGTTGCTCGTGGATGGCGTTGCACTGCTCGGGGCCGATGCCCAGGCCGCGCGCCAGCTGGTCCAGGTACCGGGCCTCGGCGTTGCTGTCCAGGTCGATGGCCATGAGGGAGACGGTGTAGACCTGCTCGCCCATGCCGGCCGGGATGCTGCGGATGAAGCCTTCCAGGTCCAGGGGGGCGGCCAGTTCCTGCTTGACGAACTCCAGCTCCTCCGGGGTGATGTCCCCCAGCTTGTCCACGATGCGCTCCCGCTCGGCCTCGTCCACCTGGCCGTCCGCCTTGGCGGCGTTGATCATGGCCTTGACCAGTAGCAGGGCCTGCTCGTTGGCCTCTGCCGGTGGCGTGCCGAAATCGGCCAGTTTGGCGCCGCCCTCGCTTTGCGCGCCACCGAACTGCTGCATGGCCGCCCCCAGCAGGGCCCCCAGCCCGCCGCCGCCGGCCGACTGACCCTGACTGCCGCCAAGCAGGCCGCCCAGCATGCCGGCCACGCCGCCGCCGGACTGGTTGCCCCCACCGAGCATATTGCCCAGCATGCCACCCAGTCCACCGCCACTGCCCTGGCCCCCACCCAGCATGTTGCCGAGCATGCCGGCCATGCCGCCCCTGCCAGTGGGCTGGCTGCCGCCGCCCATGACGGCCCCCAGCACCGAGCCCAGCACGTTGGAGCCGGAGCCACGCGACAGGGCGCCGCTGCTGAGCACGGCCCCCAGGATTTTCATTGCATCGATCGCCATGAGTGGTCTTTCCCCCGATGGAAATGAAACGGAACGGGGAACGGTACTACAGCGCGGGGCGGGGTGCACCTGGCTGCCACAGTGCGCAACATTCCGCCGGGGCGAGGATCAGTAGGCGTTTTCGCCGGTGAAGCCCTTGACCAGGGTGAGCAGGATGATCTTGATGTCCAGGAACACCGACCAGCGGCGGATGTAGTCGATGTCGTACATCACGCGCTTCTGCATCTTCTCCAGCGTGTCGGTCTCGCCACGGTAACCGTGGATCTGCGCCCAGCCGGTGATGCCCGGCTTGGTCTTGTGGCGCAGCATGTAGCCGCGGATGATCTTGCGGTAGGCCTCGTTGTGGGCCACCGCGTGCGGGCGCGGGCCGACGATGGACATGTCGCCCATCAGCACGTTGAAGAACTGCGGCAGCTCGTCCAGTGAATACTTGCGCAGAAAGGCGCCGAAGGGAGTGACGCGCGAGTCGTTGCGGGTGGCCTGGCGAAACTGGTTCGCGCCGTCCTCCAGCACGCGCATGGTGCGGAATTTCCACACGCGGATGGGCTTGCCGTCCAGCCCGTAGCGGATCTGCTTGAACAGCACCGGGCCGGGGGAGCTCAGCTTGACGCCGATGGCGATGAACAGCATGGGCACCAGGATGATGGACAGGATGATGAGCGAGAAGACGATGTCTTCCACCCGCTTGACCACCCCCCGCAGGCCCGAGACCGGGTTCTCGTATACGCTCACGGCGGGCATGCCGTTGATGTCCACCATATGGGTGAAGTGGGTCTCTATGGAATAGAAATCGGGGATCACATACACCGCCACGGTGGTGGTGGAGAGCTGGCGCATGATCTCCTGGATCTTGTGCTCGGCGCGCATGGGCAGGGCGATGAACACGGCATCGAACTTGCCCGCCATGGCGTCCTCGATCAGGTCGGCGAAGCGGCCGTCCACCGGCAGCCCCTCGTGGATGTTGCCGACCCGTTCGCGGCGGCGCTTGTTGATGACCCGCCCCACCTCGAAGTTCTTCTGGCTGCGATCGTCGTACACGCCCACGATCTCGTAGCCCACCCACGGATTCTCCTGCACCTGCTCGTGCACGTAGTGGGCGATGGGCCCGGCGCCGGCGATGGCGATGCGGCGCACGTTCACCCCGTGTCGGCGCAGGAAGCGGATGATCGCGTTGATGGCCAGGCGCACGATGGCCAGGGCCACGATGGTGAGGCCGAACCACCAGGCGGCCAGGACCCAGTCCAGCTGGTCGGCCGCCTGGTCGAACAGCAGGGCGATCACCAGCAGGGTGAGGGCGGTGAAGATCCAGGCCAGGGTGGCGTTGCCCAGCATCCAGATGCGTGTCCAGAAGGTGTTGTGGATGCGCCAGTTCTGATAGACGTACACGAATTCCGAGTAGAACTGCATGAGCAGGATGGCTAGCAGCGCATAGAAGGCGTGCACGCGGCTCCAGCCGCCGTCCACCGTGCCGCTCACCAGCGTGGCCACGTACAGGGCCACACCGATGCCCAGCGAGTCGGCCACCCGGGCGATGAGCGCCAGGGGCTGTTGGGAGCTGAGGATGGCGGTATGGGAGGATAGTTTCTGCATGATTGGTCGTTCAGCGTGGTTCGTCGTTGTACTTGGCGCGGAGGGGTGGCGCTGCTCGATCCGCTGAGCCTGTCTGTTCGGGCCTGGGGTCCGGGGCCTGTGGGGTGGATGCCATTAGATCAGGAAAATGTCGCCGGTAAAGCAGCGTCCATCACACAGTTGGCCTCTCATCTGGTAACCCCGGGGCATACCAGGGCGCGCCGGGCGCAAAGCGTGAACTGGCGCGCCTTGGCGATGGGGCATGGGGCGGGGCCCGTGGTCCTGGGCGCTGGGCCAGCCGGAGGCCGGAAGGGGGCTGGCAGAAGTCCTGGGGCGGTCCGGGGGGATCGCCCGGGCGGGTTCCCGTAAGGATAGCCAGCCAGCCGGTGTCCCGCCACATTGGCCACTGCGGGGTGGTCACGCCGGTGACTGCCGCCGGCCACCCGGACTGGACCGCTCGCCCCGCCGGGCCGGGGAGTGGTGAACGGGGTCACGGCAGGGGCGGCGCGAGCCTGCTACAACGCGGGGCAGGGAAGCGGATCACGAGACGGTGGTCACGGTCTTCCGACGGAAGCACATCAACGGAGCAGGCTGGAGAACTGGACAATGAACGTGGAATGGATGAACGGGGCCATGCTGGCCTGGGCGGGCACGCTGAGCGTGGTGAGCGCCGGTGGTGGCTATCTGCTGGCGCGGCTGGGCGCGCGGCGCGTGCAGCGGCGCGTGGAACACCTGCGCGGCGAGCTGCGCGAGATGGAGACCGACCACTTCTTCGAGAAGCAGGCGCTGGCGGCCAAGATCCGTGGCCTGGAGAAGGTGGCCGACGGGCTCAAGGCGCGTGCCCAAAAGCTGCACGGCGAGAAGGTCTCCTACCAGATGCGCTACGAAAGCCTGCGCAAGAGCTACACGAGCCTGGAGAAGGAGAACGCGCGTCTGGCGGAGAAGCTGCGCGCCGAGCTGGCCGAGCTGACCGCGCGCCGGGTGGCGGTGGAGCGCCGCCTGGAGAAGGAGCGGGAACAGTGGCAACAGGAGAAGGCGCGCCTGGAAGCCGAGTTGCGTGCCCTGCGCAAGGAGAATGAGCGCCTGCAAGCGGGTGGGGCGTCCCGGTCGGTGGAGGCCGATCAACCGCCGGTGCTGGCCGTGGTACCAGTGGAGGCCGAGGTGGCCACCGAGGTCGAGCCGGCCCTGCGCCTGCCGGACTTCAAGGACTCCGAGTTCGAGCGCTGGATACAGAACCTCAAGCACGAGATGGATCGCATGGCGGCCCACCTCGAGCAGGTGGAGCGCCAGCGCGAGGCCTTCCAGCACGAGGCCGAGACCCTCATGCTTGATGTGCACGGCCTCAAGGCCCGCCTCGGCCTCTGAGTCGGCAGCCCCTATCCGGTCCCGTTGCGACCCGGCCCTGTGCCGGGTCGCGTCGTTTCGGGAGCATGGACCGGCCTACCACTCCACCGTGCAGCGCCGGCAGTGGCAGTCCCCGCGACGCAGGGGCGGCGCCCAGGCGTGCCAGTGGCGAACCGGCCCGTAGTGTCGGTCGAGGACGTACTCACGGCCGTGGGCGCGCCGCCCGCGGGGCGCGCAGTGGCGATGAGAATGGTGATGGCGGTAATGGTGCGGGTAGGAATGGTCCGGATAGGTCACGCCGTGGCGCGCGACGCGCTCATGGGCGGTGGCGATGCCCGCCGCGGCGAGCAGCAGGACGGCGAGGAAGATGGATAACATGCGCGGCATGGCCGGTCTCCTGGGCGAGGGGCGCTTCCCGGCGCCGGGACGGGTTCCTGGCGGTCAGACTGCCCACCTTCGGCTGAACCGCCGCTGAACGGCGGTTGCCAAGTGCCATGTTGGCGTCTATGAGAACAGGAATGATTTCCTTGCACAGGAGAGGTGGAGGCCATGGCACAGACGCACAACACACCCGATTCCCGTCCCGACCCCCGCGAGCTGCCCTTCGTGGCGCCGTGCCGCACGCTGGACCGGCGCGCGCCCTGGCGCTGGCTGCGACGCGGCTGGCAGGATTTCCTCCACGCCCCGCGCCAGTCGCTCAGCCACGGGCTGATCGTGGTGCTGCTGGTCATCACCATCGGTCATGCCACTTGGCGCTTCGGTAACCTGGGCCTGTTCCTGGGGCTGGTGTCCGGCTTCGTGTTCCTCGGCCCGGTGCTGGCCCTGGGGCTATATTCCATCAGCTGCCAGCTGGCGCGAGGCTATGAGCCACGCCTGGGCTACTGTCTGCGCGAAGGGCGCCGCAACCTGGGCAACGTCATGGTGTTCGCCGTGATCCTGCTGGTGGTGTTCCTGGTGTGGGCGCGCGCCGCTTCCATGGTGCACGTCTTCTTCCCGGTGGAGGCCGATCCCCACTGGCGCGACCTGGTCGTGTTCCTGGGGGTGGGCAGCGTGGTGGGGGCGGTGTTCGCGGCCATCGTGTTCGCCGCCAGCGCCTTCTCCTTGCCCATGATCCTGGACCGCAAGGTGGATACCATCACCGCCGTGCTGACCAGTGTGAATGCCGTGCGGTGCAACACGGGCGTCATGGCGCTGTGGGCGGTCATCATCGGCCTTGGGGTGCTAGTCGGCCTGCTCACCGCCGGGCTGGGCTTTGCCCTGGTCATTCCGGTCATCGGCCACGCCACCTGGCACGCCTACCGGGAGACCATCGTGGCCGACGACTGGCCCGAGCAGCCCGAGTCGACGCCCTGACGCAAAGGGGCATCCCGGCCGCGGCGGATTCGCTAGAATCGGGGCCGTGGCAGACAAGCGCACAAACACCGCCCCGGCCCATACGCTGGTGTTCGGCAACGAGAAGGGGGGCACCGGCAAGTCCACCCTGGCCATGCACGTGGTGGCCAGCTTGCTAGACCGTGGCTTTGCCGTGGCCGTGCTGGACCTCGACACGCGCCAGCGCTCCCTGTACCGCTATCTGGAGAACCGGGTGCGCTTCGCCGAGCGGCACGGCCTGCGCCTGCCGATGCCCACCACCGCCGCCCTGCCACCCGCCAAACACGCCGGTCTGAGCGCCCGCCAGACGGCCGAGGCCGAGGCACTGGCCAACGCCTTGGCGCGGCTGCGCGCCGGTCACCGTTTCGTGGTCGTCGACTGTCCGGGCAGCGACACGCACCTGTCGCGCCTGGCGCACGCCGAGGCCGATACCCTGGTCACACCGGTCAACGACAGCTTCATCGACCTGGACCTGCTGGGGCGGGTCGATCCCGACAGTTACCAGGTCACCGCCCTCAGCCACTACGCCGAGATGGTCTGGGATGCGCGCAAGCGGCGCAGCCTGCGCGGCGCCTCGGCGATGGACTGGGTGGTGACGCGCAACCGGCTGTCGCCGTTGCAGGCGGCGCGCAACATGCGGCACGTGGACAGCGTATTGCGGTCCCTGCGCCAGCGGCTGGCCTTCCGCTACGTGCCGGGCTTCACCGAGCGCGTCATCTACCGCGAGCTGTTCCCCAAGGGGCTCACACTGGTGGACTTCCTGCGCGCCGATCCGGCGGCGCGCATGACCATTTCCCACGTGGCGGCGCGGCAGGAGATGCGCGCCTTCATGGACGCCCTGCGCCTGCCCGGCTGGGCGGAGGCCGGGGTGGACCCCTCGTCGCGGCGCGCCGGCGGGCTGGAATGAGTCGCGGCGGCGGCGCAGAATGGCCCCCGCCTTGCCGGTCCCGCCCGGGTCGGCCACCCACCCATCGGAGATGCAGCACATGAACCTGGAAAAGGTCGTCTTCGCCTTCTTCACCCTGCTGGCCCTGACGCTCAACTTCGGCTTCTTCCTGGGCGGCATGGACAGCATGGACCACCACAACGTCTACGAGCTGTACGCGGCGCTGGTGGTGAGCCTCATCACCACCATCCTCAAGTTCGGCGACCGCACCCACCTGGGCGCGGTGTTCCTGGCCACCAGCCTGGTGGCCGACCTGCAGCTCATCGCCGCCGCCGTCGTGTGGGGTTTCGTGCGCGACGTGGAAGCGTCCGCCCTGTCGCCGGCGGTGGTGTCGTCCATCGTCTCCCTGTCGGGCGGGGCGCTGCTGGCCAACATCACCTCGGTCATCCTGCTGGTGGCCGAGACCATGAGCATCCGCCGCTGACGGGGCGCCGGCGTGCCCAACGTCGTCTACCACCTGCTGCGGCGGCTGCACCTGCCGCTCATCGTGCTGGTGCTGGTGTACGCGGTATCGACCCTCGGCTTCGTGCTCATCCCCGGCCAGGACGAGCAGGGGCGGCCGTGGCACATGGATTTCTTCCACGCCTTCTATTTCGTCAGCTTCATGGGCTCCACCATTGGCTTCGGCGAGATCCCCTATCCCTTCACCGAGGCGCAGCGGGCCTGGACCACGGTGTCCATCTACGCCACGGTCATCGCCTGGCTGTACGGCATCGGCGCGCTGCTCACCACCCTGCAGGACCCGGCCTTCCGCCGCCTGATGGTGGAGAGCCGCTTCCGGCGCGCCGTGCGTCACCTGCGCGAGCCCTTCTACCTGGTGTGCGGCTACGGCGACACCGGCAGCCAGCTGGTGGCGGCGCTGGCCGAGGAGGGCATCATGACGGTGGTGGTGGACATCCGCGAGGAGCGCATCCGCGAGGTGGAGCTGTCCGATCTGCCCTACCTGCCGCCGGCCCTGTGCGCCGACGTCTCGGTGCCATCCGTGCTGCAGCAGGCCGGGCTGGAGAGCCGCCACTGCCGCGCCCTCATCGCCCTCACCGACGACGACGAGGCTAACCTGGCGGCGGCCGTGGCGGCCCACCTGCTCAACCCGTCGGTGCGCGTCATCGCCCGTGCCGAGCGGCCCGAGCTGCAGGCCAACATCGCCTCCTTCGGCGCCAACGACGTGCTCAATCCCTACGAGCTGTTCGCCGGCCGCCTGGCGCTGGCCCTGCACTCGCCCGGCATGTACGTGCTGTTCGAGTGGATGACCGGCGTGCCCCACGAGCCGCTGCAGGAGCCGCTGTTCCCGCCCCACGGGCGCTGGATCCTGTGCGGCTACGGGCGTTTCGGCAAGGCCGTGTACCGGCGCCTGGCGGAGGAGGGCGTGCAGGCCACGGTGGTGGAGGCGGACCCGGAGCGCACCGATGCCCCCTGGGACGCCGTGGTGGGCGTGGGCACCCAGCCGGACACGCTGGAGGAGGCCGGCATCCACGAGGCGCTGGGCATCGTGGCCGGCACCGACAACGACATCAACAACCTGTCCATCATCGCCACCGCGCGCGAGCTGAACCCCAATCTGTTCATGGTGGCGCGCCAGAACCAGACCAGCAACGACCCCCTGTTCGCCGCCGCCCGCCTGGCCCTGGTCATGAAGCGGGGCAGCGTCATCGCCCACAAGATCTTCGCCCTGCTGCGCACGCCCCTCATCGGCGATTTCCTGGACCTGGCGCGCGAGCAGGGCAACGACTGGGCCAACCAGCTGGTGAGCCGCATCCTGGGCGTGGTCACGGACGAGGTGCCGCAGATCTGGGAGGTGGAGATCACCCCCGAGGGAGCCCCCGGCTTCTTCGACGCCCCGCCGGCCTGCACGCCCACCGTGGACGCCCTGCGCCGCGACCCGCGCGACCGGTCGCTGCGCCTGGAGTGCATCCCGCTGCTGCTGCGCCGGGGCATGGAGCGCCTGCTGCTGCCGGGCGAGGACACCCCGCTGGAGGAAGGCGATCACCTGCTGTTCTGCGGCAGCCAGGTGGCGCGCAGCGAGATGGAGTGGATACTGAACAACGTCAATGCCCTGCACTACGTGCTGACCGGAGTGGAGCGGCCACACGGCGCCATCTGGCGCTGGCTGCGGCGCGGCGAGCACCCGGCCTGCCCCGGCTGAGGAATGCCCATGCCCCCTTTTCGCGACAAGACCGTCATGCCCGGCCCGGAACAGGCCCTGCCGGGGCGCAGCGAGCCCATGCCGGTCACCAACCGCCACTACGTGCTCGGCACGCCGCTGCTGCCGCCGTTCCCCGAGGGGCTGGCCCTGGCCCTGTTCGGCATGGGCTGCTTCTGGGGCGCCGAGCGCCGCTTCTGGCAGATCCCCGGCGTGTACAGCACCGCCGTGGGCTACGCCGCCGGCCATACCCCCAATCCCACCTACCGCGAGGTGTGCAGCGGCCTCACCGGCCACAACGAGGTGGTGCGCGTGGTGTTCGACCCGCGCCAGGTGTCCTACGAGACCCTGCTGCGCCACTTCTGGGAAGGGCACGACCCCACCCAGGGCATGCGCCAGGGCAACGACGTGGGCACTCAGTACCGCTCCGGCATCTACACCCACGACGAGGCACAGCGGGCCGCTGCGCTGGCCTCCCGCGCACGCTACCAGGCCGCCCTGGGCCCCGACCGCCCCATCACCACCGAGATCCTGCCCGCGCCCACCTTCTACTACGCCGAGGACTACCACCAGCAGTACCTGGCCAAGGTGCCGAACGGCTACTGCGGGCTGGGCGGCTGCGGCGTGCCCTATCCCGACGACGCCTGAGGCCATGGGCGAGGGGCAGGGCGACCGCAACTTCGACGGCCTCGCGCGGCGCTTCCAGCGCAACATCTACGGCACCTTGAAGGGCCGCATCCGGCTGGCGGTGCTGGAGCGCGACCTGCTACAACCGCTGCCGGCGCTGCTCGGCCCCGGCCCGCTGCGCGTGCTGGACGCCGGCGGCGGCACCGGCGAGCTGGCCGGGCGGCTGGCGGCACGCGGCCACGACGTGACCCTGTGCGACATCTCCGGCGAGATGCTGGCCCTGGCGCGGCGCCGCTGCGCCGAGCTGGCCCCGGGCCGGCCGGTGCGCTTCGTGCAGGCGCCGCTGCAGGCCCTGCCCGAGGCGGCCGGCGGCCCCTTCGACCTCATCCTGCTGCACGCCGTGCTGGAGTGGCTGGCCGAACCGCGCGCCGCCCTGACGGGCCTGCTGACGCGGCTGCGCGGCGGTGGCCTGCTGTCGCTGCTGTTCTACAATCGTCACGGACTGGTGATGAAGCAGCTGCTGCATGGCCAGCTGGCGCGGGTGCGCGCCGGCGCGCCCGGCGGGCGGGGCCGCGGCCTCACCCCCAGCCGGCCGCTCGATCCGGACGAGGTGCTGGGCTGGCTGGCGGAGGCCGGCCTGGAGCGCCTGGCGCACAGCGGCGTGCGCTGCTTCACCGACTACCTGCCGCCGGACACGCGCGCCGCGCTGGACGAGCAGGAACTGCTGGACACCGAGCTGTGGCTCGGCCGGCAGGACCCCTACCGCGCCATCGCCCGCTACCAGCACGTGCTGGCCCGGCGGCCCTGACCACCCATCGAGGAGCGCCATGCCCGATCGCCCCGTTGCCGTCTATGCCCGCCAGCGCCTTGCCGAGTACCACTTCGGTGACAGCCACCCCTTCGGCCCGCAGCGCTATGCCGCCTTCATGGGCGGCCTGCAGAGCAGCGGCGTGGCGACCCAGGTGGCCATGGAGGGCACCGCCGAGGCGCGCCCGGAGGACATCCTGCTGTTCCACGAGCCGATCCACCTGGAGCACGTGCGCGAGTGTTCCCTCACCGGCGAGGGCCATCTGGACATGGGCGACACGCCGGCGCGCGAGGGCATCTACGAGGCCGCCGCCTGCGTGGTGGGCACCGTGCTCAGGGCCACCGCCGACCTGGTGGCCGGCCGCTACCGGCGCGCCTTCGTGCCCATCGCCGGCCTGCACCATGCGGCGCGCGAGATGGCAGCCGGTTTCTGCGTGTTCAACGACATCGGCATCGCCATCGAGGCCCTGCGCCACCGCCACGGCGTGCGCCGCGTGGCCTACGTGGACATCGACGCCCACCACGGCGACGGCGTCTTCTACGGCTTCGAGTACGACGCCGAGCTGATCTTCGTGGACCTGCACGAGGACGGCCGCTACCTTTACCCCGGCACCGGCCGCCTGGACGAGATCGGCCTGGGCGAGGCGGAGGGCACCAAGCTCAACCTGCCCCTGGACATGAACGCCGGCGACGAGGAATTCCTGGAGGCCTGGACCGAGGGCGCCGCCTTCCTGCGCGAGTTTCAGCCCGAGTTCATCATCCTGCAGGCCGGCGCCGACTGCCTGGCCGGCGACCCCATCACCCACCTCAAGTGCAGCAGCGCCGTGCACCGCCAGGTCACCCGCGACCTGTGCGCCATCGCCGACGACTACGGCCAGGGCCGCCTGCTCGGCCTGGGCGGTGGCGGCTACAACCTGGCCAATATCGCCGAGGCCTGGGTGGCGGTGGTGGAGGAGATGGTGGCCTGCACACCCGCAGCGGCGGCAGGCGGTGCCGGCTGATCCTCCCCTCTGGCGGCCGTTCGTCGAAAAATCCAATTTTAACGAGCATTTTCTGCGGAAATTTTCCAGCCGCCTCACCCCGCTTTTTGCGCCACTCATCCCCCGTTTCCCCCAAATTAATTACGCGCAGAATATAGGCGTATAAATCACAAGGATGCGTTTAACATTTGTGATGTGACGCGCATTGATTTTGTGCGACAGTCTCTTGCGCAAGCGGTTGTCCGGCCTGCATGGCAATAACCAGATTCGAGGAGGGCTTTTTATGACACAGTTGACCCCGGAAGAAGAAAAGCGCGCCATCACCGAAGCACCCAAGGGCACCTGGGCGGTGCTGCTCGTCTATCTGTTGCTGATGGTGGGCGGCTGGGCCGCCATGTTTTTCGGGTTGTTCCTGTCCCATGGTCCGGTGCATTGAGGAGGTGTCCGAATGCACATCGATCCCGCCGAGAAGAGATGGGCCATCCTCACTCTGGTGGTGGCCTTCAGCATGATGGGCGTACTGGCCGGTTACGCCATCAATGACAACATCAACCCGCCCAGCAACGTGGAAACCATCGACTCCACGCGTCTGCACCTGACACGGGAATTCAACGAGGACAATCTGGGTGTGCACCAGCAGAAAGACGGCAGTATTCGTGTGGTCATGGTGGCCGCGCGCTACGGGTTTTTCCCCAATCATCTGGTGGTACCGGCCGATACGCCAGTGACTTTCCGCATTGCCAGCGCCGATGTACTACACGGCGTCCATACGCCAAATACCAATATGAACACCATGGTGGTGCCGGGCTATGTGTCCGAGGTGACTACTACCTTTCCACATCCTGGGGACTATTCCATGTTATGCAATGAATATTGTGGACTCGGTCACGATTTCATGTGGTCACGGCTGAAAGTGGTACCCGCGGACCAATTCAAGGTCGGAGGCTAGGGGAATATGGTGGACAAGACGGCAGGCCGGCTGGCGCTGGCCAATTTCTGGGTGGCTTTTGCGACGTTTCTGTTCGCCGCCGTGCTGGGGCTGTATCAGACCTTGGAGCGGGGTGGGCTGCTGCCGGGCATGGAGTCGCCACCGCTGTACTTCGCATCGGTTTCCACCCACGGCGTGATCATGGGTTTCGTGCTCACCACATTTTTCATTATGGGGTTCGGCTATTGGGTGGCCACTTCCAGTCTGAACCAAGCATTGTGGTCACCCCGCCTGGCCTGGCTGGGTTTCCTGGTGTCCCTGACAGGCACCGTCATGGCGGCCGCCACCTTGCTCACGGGGCACGCCTCGGTGCTGTACACCTTCTATCCACCCCTGCGCGCCAATCCACTCTTCTACATCGGTGCGACGCTGCTGGTGGTGGGGTCCTGGTTCTGGTGTCTGGAAATGGTTATGAGCATGGCGCGCTGGAAGAAGGCACACCCCGGTGAACCGGTGCCGCTGGCCATGTTCGGCACGGTGGCCAACGCCATCCTGTGGTTCGTCACCAGCCTGGGCGTGGCTTCGGAGGTGATCTTCCAGCTCATTCCCTGGTCGCTGGGTCTCAAGGAGACGGTGGACGTGGGTCTGGCGCGCACGCTGTTTTCCTGGACCCTGCACGCCATCGTCTATTTCTGGCTGATCCCGGCCTACATCGCCATGTACACGCTGCTGCCGCGCGCTGCCGGCGGCAAGCTGTTCAGCGACGAGATGGCGCGCATCGCCTTCATCATGCTGCTGGTGTTCAGTGTGCCTATCGGCTTCCACCACTTGTACGTGGATCCTTTCCAGGCGGACGGTTGGAAATTCATGCACATGATCGGGACCTTCATGGTGGCCATCCCCACATTGCTGACCGGCTTCACGGTCATTGCCTCCCTTGAAGTGGCCGGACGCATGCGGGGCGGACGTGGGCTGTTCGGCTGGATTGGCACGCTGCCCTATGACAATCCCATGGTGCTGGCCGGTGGGCTGGCACTGCTGATGCTCACTGTGGGTGGCTGGGGCGGAGTCGTGAACGCCAGCTATTCCATGGACGTGGCGGTGCACAACACGCAGTGGATCACCGGCCACTTCCACCTGATCTTTGCCGGCACCACGGTTATCATGTACTTCGCCATCGCCTATTACCTGTGGCCGAAGATCACCGGCAAGGCGCTGCGGTCTGTCCGCATGGCGCGCCTGCAGCTGTGGCTGTGGTTCATCGGCATGCTGATACTGACCCTGCCGTGGCACGTGTTGGGATTGCTCGGTCAACCGCGCCGCATCAGTAGTACACCTTACGACGACCCCATTGTACAGCAGTGGATTCCCTATGAGATTGCCATGGCGGTGGGAGGCGTCGTTCTGGTGGTTTCCGCACTGCTGTTTGTGTTCAATCTGCTGGCCACACACACCAGTGGTCAACCTGAGTCGGACCGCGTCACCCACTACGCCGAGCCGGTCCACCCGGTGCTCAAGCTGCCGGCGCTGCTCAACGGCTTCGGCTTTTGGGTCGCCGTGCTGGCCACTTATCTAGTGGCCAGTTACGGCTATCCGATCCTGCAATTCTTCCTCATGGAAACCCATGGCACTTTCCCTTGGGACATCTGACATGAAAAAGCAGCACGCACGCTTTGTATTTCTCCTGGGTGGCCTGATGGTCGGGCTGATGGGGGGGCATGTGGCGCAGGCGGAGCCTTCCTCGCAGGTTGTCTGGGATTCCGCTACTCGCCACATCGTGGGTAGTGGTAATGCCGTCAGGGGAGCGGCCAATGCCGAGGTCTGTGACAGCTGCCATGCCTCGGCGCCCGGCAAGTCGCTGCGCGCCAACTTCCCACGCCTGGCTGGCCAGAACCCCTTCTATGTGTACAAGCAGCTCATGGACTATCGGGCCAACACGCGCGGTCACGGTGTGATGCAGAATTTCGCCAGCCAGTTGACACCCGCGCAGATGGCCGATCTGGCCGCCTACTACGCTGATCAGGACCTGCCTGGCCGCCCGGCGCGGCAGGCCTCGCCGGAAGTCCTGCGGCTCGTCTACCGAGGCGATGCCCGCCGCCTCATTCCACCCTGCGCCGCCTGCCACGGCCGATACGGGGAGGGCGCGCTGGTCCACGTGCCAGCCCTGGCCGGGCAGGAGGTCAGCTATTTCACCACCACCATGCAGGCCTACAAGAGCGGTGAGCGGGCCAATGACCTGTACAGCCGCATGCGCTACATCGCCGGCCAGCTGACGGACGGCGAGATCGAGGCCCTGGCCCGCTACTACGCCGGCACCGGCCGCTGAGGGAACGGCGGCCCCGTCCTGCCATGCATCCGCCCGACGGCCACTGCTTCCACTGCGGACTGCCCATTGCCGGTTCGGCGTGGCTGCGCAGCGGGCAGGGCGGGGCGGAGCGGCGCTTCTGCTGCGCTGGCTGCCAGGCGGTGCACGATGCCATCGTCGCCGCAGGCCACGAGGATTTCTATCGCCACCGTGACGGCACCGGCTGGCGTCCCGTGGACCGAGAGGCCCTGGCCGGCCTGCAGGAGCGCCTGTGCTTGTTCAACGACCCGGCCCTCCAGGCCCGTTTCGTGCGCAGCGGCGAGGACTGGAAAGAGGCGGCCCTGATCCTGGAGGAGATCCACTGTCCGGCGTGCCTGTGGCTGAATGAGCGCCGGCTGCGCCAGCTGGACGGCGTGCTGGCCGTGGACATGGACTACATCGGCCAGCAAGCGCGAGTGCGTTGGGACCCGCAACGTATCGAGCTGGCCGACATCCTGCAGGCCATCGCCGCCATCGGTTATGTGGCCCACCCCTTCGACCCGCGCCAGCGCAACGCCTTGCTGCGCGAGCAACGCCAGCGTGGTGTGCGCCGCATCCTGTTCGCCCTGCTGCTGGGCATGATCGTCATGCAGTTCTCGCTCAGCACCTATTTCCTGGGTGGCCCGGGGCCCGATGGCCAGTATGCGCTGTGGGAGCGCATCGGCCGCTGGACCAGCCTGCTGCTGACGGCCCTGCTGCTGGCCTATCCGGGCCAGCTCTTCTTCCGCAACGCCTGGCGCGACCTGCGTCGCGGGCGGGTGGGCATGGACGTGCCCATCGCCCTGGGGCTGGGGCTGGCCTGGCTGGTCAGCCTGCGCGCCACGGTGGGCGGCCACGGTGAGGTCTATTTCGAGTCCATTGCCATGTTCGTGCTGTTCATGCTGGTGGCGCGCCACGTGGAGCTGCGCGCCCGCCTGCGCGGCGCGGCGGCCCTGGACCGCCTGCAGCGGGTGGTACCGGAGACGGCCACCCGCCTGACGGCGGACGGTGAGGAATCGGTGCCGGTAACCGAGCTGCGCCCCGGGGACCGCATTCGCGTGCGGCCGGGCGAGGCGGTGCCGGTGGACGGACGCATCGTGGCCGGCCACAGCGGCTTCGACGAGTCGCTGCTGAGCGGCGAAAGTCGGCCGGTGGCCCGTGGTGAGGGTACTGTGGTGGCTGGTGGGGCAATCAACACGCAGCAGCCCGTCACACTGGTCGTGCTGCGCCCCTTCGCCGAATCGGCCCAGAGCCGCATCGGCGACCTCACGCGCCAGGCCTTGGGCGACCGCCCGGCCCACGTGGAGCTGGCCAACCGCATCGCCGGCCACTTCGTGGCAGGTGTGCTGGCCGTGGCCGCGGGCACCTTCGCCTTCTGGTGGTGGGCCAACCCGGCTGTGGCCTGGTCCAGCACCGTGGCCGTGCTCATCGTCACCTGTCCCTGCGCCCTGGCCCTGGCCTCGCCCATCGCCGCCACTCTGAGCGCCGCCGGCTTGGCGCGGCGGCAGATCCTGCCCCTGCGCATGTCGGCGCTGGAGACCCTCGCGGTGGCCGACACCCTGGTGGTGGACAAGACCGGCACCCTCACGGCGGGGCGCGCGTCGTTGGAGCAGATCGTCACCCATGGCATGACGCGAGCCGAGGCCCTGGGCATTGCCGCGGCCCTGGAACGCGATTCGACCCACCCACTGGCAGAGGCCTTGCGGCGGCAGGTCGGGGAGGTGGCCACACACGCGGCGCAGGTTCGTCACCACCCCGGTCAGGGCGTGTCCGGCCGCATCGACGGGCGTGAGTGGCGGCTGGGCAGCCTGGCCTTTGTGACCGGCGAGGCAAGCCCGGCGGCCGACGAGGCGGCCCCGGCCGTCATGCAGGTCTTTCTGGCCCGCGAAGGTCAGGTCATGGCCGAGTTCCATTTTTCCGACCCTCTGCGCCCTGGTGCACAGGCCTTCATCCGCGCGCTGCGTGGATTGGGCATCTACCACGTCGCCATGCTGAGCGGCGACCGCCCCGCCCACGTACGGCACGTGGCCGGGCGGCTGGGCATCGCCGAGGCGCACGGCGGCCTGTCACCGGCGGACAAGCTGGCTTGGGTGCAGCAACGGCAGGCGGCGGG
Organism: Gammaproteobacteria bacterium; assembly: GCA_027031685.1. Classification (GTDB taxonomy): domain Bacteria; phylum Pseudomonadota; class Gammaproteobacteria; order UWMA-0217; family UWMA-0217; genus JALVPS01. The sequence goes on from JALVPS010000051.1 coordinate 16,105, forward strand.
GCAACGAGTGGTCATGCTGGGGGACGGCATCAATGACGCCCCCGTCCTGGCCGGCGCCGACGTGTCCATCAGCCTGGCCGAGGCCACCTGCCTGGCTCAGGTGCACAGCGACTTCATCGTGCTCGACGGACGCCTGGACACCCTCGGCGAGGCCTTCCGGTTGGCGCGCCGCACGCGGGCCATCGTGCGCCAGAACCTGGCCTGGGCCATCACCTACAACCTGTTGGCCGTGCCTCTGGCAGCGGCCGGCCTGGTGGCACCCTGGGGTGCCGCCTTGGGCATGACGGCCAGCTCACTGGTGGTGGTGGCCAATTCCCTGCGTCTGGATCGCGACAGGCCTCAACAACGCGAATGGCGGCACGGCGGGCCCGTAGTGCTGGCGCCCGGGAAGACCACCTAGGCCGGCCAACGAAGGATCGAAACGATAACGAACGGCAACCACACAAGAAGTACGCTTCCGGAGGCGACGATATGGCAACAAACGACTTTTTCAGACATGACCTGCCCGCCCTTCGCGGCTTGGTCAGCGCAGCGCTGCTGTACGCAATCCTGCAGGGTGGTGCTCTGGCGGGGGAGAAGGCAGGTGCCAAAGACCGTGATACAACGCGGCCCATTAACGATTACAATATCACCATCAACTACGAACTGGGCATGCACTGCACCGGTTTCGACTTCACCTACTGCTGTATTCTGCCACCCTATAATTCTATTCAGGCCCAAGTGGTCAAGACGGCCCGTGGCGAGAAGGAGTTGCCCGTTCTGCTCAAGGCCGATCCGAACGACCCGACTGTGCTGGTGGATGGCAAGAAACGCATGAAACTGCGTTACGGGCATCGCAACAATACGTATTCGGAAGGAAACAAGCTCAACTATTGGCGTGTCCCTTATGATGTGGACGGTGATGGCAAGTACGAGGCCAACGAAAACGTCGGTAATGCCTATTTCACCCAGCTCTATATCTACAAGGACCTGGAGGGCAGCAATCCCAAGAACACCAGTAAAGACAGCGAGAAAAAATTCGTGGGTATCGACCTGCCCATCCCCGTCGACCATGGGCCCACGGGGCAGCCCCTCCATGGCGGCGATCTCAAGTTCTCCGGCGAGACCGGCACCATCGTCTTCACCAAGGGCCCGGTGCTGGACAATGTTCCCATCGTGCTCACCAACCCCGGCATCTGGGAGGCGCTGGGCCTGCCGCTGACGCCCTTCACCGACGAGATCGCCAGCAAGAGCCCGCTGCAGATCGTCGAGTCGGACATTCAGCCCTATCAGGAGGCCTTTGTAATGCTGGTGGATGCAGAGACCGGCAAACCTGTTATCGACGGCCACTCCGGCAAGCCCATCAGCTTCTTCGGCACCAATCCCATTGATGTGCCCAACTGCGCCAACTGCCATGCCAACGAGAATGCCAATGGGAAGAAGTACCAGCTCTACAAGCAGGAGAAGGCCTTCTGGAAGAAGCTGGGGGCCAGCGACTACATCGCCAATCTCAAGGCCACTTCCGTCTCGGTGCTGCAGATCCACGACGGCAAGTTCGGCACCGATTTCCTGGCCAACTACGATCCCGACAGCCGTGCCACGGTCAACCGCCTGGGGCGTGATCCCATCCTGTGCCAGAAGTGCCATGCGGACAACGTCATCGGCGTGCTGGTCTCTCGTGGCACCAGCGAGTCGGTCACTGGCCTGAAATCACCCGGCGATACCCCGTTGGAGCCCCTGAGCCAGGCCATGCACCGCGGCCACCTGCAGGTGCGGGCGCTGTCCGACGCGCAGGGGCGCACTGGAACCTGTCAGGGCTGTCACCCGGCCCACCGTTACGACCGCTCCATGGACAACTATCCCATCACCCCCGATGGCAGGAATCGCTTCGCCCAGGGGGACAACCGTGACTCCAAGGGCGGCTGTTATGTGGGTCGTGATGTGCACTCCAACCCCCTCAAGGACAAAGACGGCGCTGAGACACCAGAGCACCTGAACGCCATCGGCAAATGGTTGCAGGCAAACGTTTCGCAGATCGGCAACGGAAAGAATGGCAAGGGATTGTGGTGTACCAACTGCCACAATCAGCTCAGTCGCCTCCTCTACCAGTATGACAACATCGAACAGGCCTTTTGGCAGAAGGGCAAGACGCTGCGCAACAAGTCCCTGCCGGAGATCGCCAAGGCTCTGGGTCTGACGGTGGAAGAGCTGACAGAGCACTGGTTGGATCCCAAGACCACGCCCAGCACCTTCCGGCCCAAGCTGGCCAACATGAAGGACATCCTGCGCGTGTGGGATCGCAAACGCCTGGTGCCGGACATCGCCGTGATCGCCACCAAGGGTGGGAAGCCGCTCATCCACAAGGACGAGGACGGCGACCCCAACGTCACCATCCTGTCCACCAACCCGGCGGTGGATCCGACCTCGCTCAAGCTGCCCAAGGGCGCCGACGGGGCCATGGCCGTCTCCTACGCCGATGCCTCTCACGGGCGTGACTACTGGCTGTCACCGGGTGTACCCCATTGCGCCGACTGTCATGCAGCGCCCTATGTCGAAGGGCAGGGGGGTGTGGCCTTCCCCATCAACCAGCCGGGCAAGTACAGCCAGGTGCGCTACTCCAAGGGCCATGCCGGGCTGGCCTGCCAGGCTTGTCACGAGTCCATTCATGGTCTCTATCCGGTGACCCCACGCATCGACAAGACCACCTACAAGCAGCCCACCCAGTACAACCCGGACGGCAGCCACGGTCCGCTCAAGTGCCCCGCCTGCCACGTTTCCAACGAGCACGGCGTGCCGCTCATTGCGGAGAACAAGACCTGGGAGGGCAAGCCCATCAAGGAGGATTTCGATGCTGCCGTCAGCTGGATGCACGCCAACGCCCCCGACCTGGGCGGGCGCATCCCGCCGCGGGCCGGCGAGGACTGATCCCGCCCATTTGGGTGCAAACGACACGGGGGCCCTGGCGGCCCCCGTTTTCATCATGACACGTGGCCGGCGTCGCCCCTCAGAACAGCTCCTGCTCCAGCTCGCGGTAGACGAAGTCCAGGTTCTTGCCGTGGTTCAGGTCGTACAGGCGCACGTGCTGCCAGTCCGGGAAGTCGTTCTGCTCGATGGCGTCCTGCAGATCCACGTCGTCCTCGATGGCCTTGGCCATGGCCTTGCGCAGGCGCACGATGTAGTCGTGGGTCTTCTGCACCATGGGGAAGGGCGGGGTCTGGGCGCTGCCGTGGCCGGGCACCATGAGTTTGGCGTCCTTGAAGTGCTCGAGCAGCCATTCCTGGCCTTCCAGGGCCTGCTTGGAGTGGCCGTCGGCCATGAAGGTGACGCGGTTGTTGAAGGCCAGGTCGCCGATCCACACGATGCCGTCCTGCACCTGGTGCACCACCAGGTCGCCGTAGGAGTGGTGCTGGCCCACGTTGTAGATGTCGAAGTCGCGCCCCCCCAGGTGCAGGCTGACCTTGCTGAAGCGCGGCCCGTCCACCAGCACGTGGGGCAGGACGGGCTCGAAGCCTTCCATGTCCCGCTTGATGAAGGTGCGGCGGTAGGCCACCGAGTGCTCGATGCGGTCCGACTCGATGTAGTGGCGCGTGCCGGCGTGGCCGATGACGGTGGCGCCGATGCGCTTGAAGGCGATGGCGCCGTAGGCGTGGTCCGGGTGGTTGTGGGTTACGATGAGGAAGCGGATGGGCTTGTCCGTCTTCTGGCGGATGGTGGCGATGAGGCGCTGGCCGAGCAGGG